>CAVHKC010000075.1:1844-6087 GCA_963636455.1 Ruthenibacterium lactatiformans | reverse complement strand
GATATAATCACTCTCGATTACGGAAGCGGAGGCAAGAAAACCTCCGAGCTTATTGAAAAAATAATCAAGCCGTCATTTTCAAACAAGGCGCTGGATGAACTTTCAGACGCCGCAAGGCTTTGCGGAAGCGAAAAGCTTTTGTTTTCAACCGACAGCTTTGTTGTAAACCCGTATTTTTTCCCCGGAGGTGATATCGGAAAATTGGCTGTCTGCGGCACGGTAAACGACATTGCCGTAAGCGGCGGAATCCCCAAATATCTGAGCTTAAGCCTGATTCTTGAGGAAGGACTTCCCATAAAAGATCTCGAAAAAATAACAGATTCGATAAGAAAGACAGCCGAAGAAACGGGTGTTCTTATTGTGACGGGCGATACCAAGGTAGTTGAAAAAGGCAAGGGAGATTCAATCTACATAAATACCGCAGGCATTGGATTTGAAAACATCACCGGGCTTTCAAAAGATAAAATAGAAGAAAACGATGCAGTCATTGTTTCGGGGACTGTGGGAGAGCATGGAATTGCCGTCATGCTTGCAAGAAGCGAAAATCTTGTAAACGGAGATGTGAAATCAGACTGCGCGCCTATTTTGAATCAGATTTCGGCGTTGAAAAAACTTGAAGGACACCTGCGCATTATGAGAGATCCCACAAGAGGCGGAATCGCAACCACGCTTTGCGAATTTGTTGAGGAAACGCAGTATTCTATTGAACTTGAAGAAGAGAAAATCCCTGTGAGCAAAACAACACAGGCTGCCTGCGATATTTTGGGGCTTGATCCGCTCTACTGTGCCTGCGAGGGAAGGTTTCTGCTTGTTGTTTCCGAAGAAAAATCAAAGGAAGCGCTGGAAATAATCCAAAACACAAGCAGCGGAAAAGATGCGCAGATAATCGGAAAAGTCACAAGGAAGAACGCAGGCAGGCTTCTTTTGAACACGAAAATAGGAGGCACAAGAATACTTGCGAGGCTTTCGGGGGCGCAGCTTCCGAGGATATGCTGATGTATTTATAAAATACCCATGCAAATTTGACATAAGCAAAAAACGGCATGCCCCATGATGTGACGGTGTGTCATAATTGCACAAAAGAAATACAAAACGTTAAAAATCGCCGCAGGCCTTAAACAGGCGGAAGTGCATTTGAAGAATGCGTAAGACAGTGCGAATGTAAGGGAAGAATTAAAAATATATTAAAAAACCGGAGATTATATATGCAGGGATATAAGAAAATATATATTTCAAAAGAAGAGATTGTGCCTACGGCGAAACGCATGCGTCAAAACAATATTCTGCTTGCGATGATACATGCCTTCATAGACAAAGAAGGCAAGGCAAATGTGTCTTATGATTACGAAGTGGGTGCGGATATAGAATCATATACGGTGGCGGGAGAAAATATTCTGCCTTCGATAACTTCGGTTTATGACTTGGGTGCAGAATGGCCGGAAAGAGAAATCATGGAGCTTATGGATATTAAATTTGAAGGCGTTGACGTTTCCAAAAGGCTGTTTATGCCCGACACAATGCTTTCGGGGCAGGGGCAGATTCTTGTCACGCCGATGGAACAGCTCAAAGAAATGGCACAAAAAGGCAAGGAGGAATAGCATGAGTTATATTGTACCGATCGGCCCGTATCACCCGGCTCTTGAAGAACCGATTCATGCAAAACTTCTGACCGAGGGTGAGGAAATAAAGGATGCCGAGGTTTTTATCGGCTACAACCACAGAGGAATAGAAAAGCTTGCACAGCAAAAAAACTACATTCAGACGTTGGTTTTGGTTGAGCGTGTCTGCGGTATATGTTCGCATTCGCATGCGTTTGCTTTTGCAATGGCAGCGGAGGCGATTGCGCAGTTTGAAGTTCCCAAAAGGGGAGAGTATATAAGGGTTATTATTGCAGAGCTTGAAAGACTGCATTCGCATTATCTTTGGCTTGGAATCGCACTTCATCTTGTGGGGCACGACAGCTTGTTCATGCACACATGGAACGAGCGGGAGGCGATCATGGAAATTCTTGAAGAACTCACGGGAAACCGAGTGAATTACGGAATGGTTATGATAGGCGGCGCAAGGCGTGATATTGATGACGGAAAACGAAAAAAAGTGCTTTTGATGCTTGAAAAAACAGAAAAATCAATGGAGCGGCTTAAAGATATTCTGCTTACGGACAAGACTGTTGCGTTAAGAACAAAGGGTGTCGGAATTTTGACAGAAGAAGACGCACGAAGAATCGGAGCAATCGGACCGCATGCAAGGGCTTCGAAAATTGCGGTTGATGCAAGGAAAGATGCACCCTACAGCAGCTATGAAGATTTTGATTTTGATGTGGCAGTCTATGACAGCTGCGATGTTTTTTCAAGAATAGTAATCAGGGTTACGGAAATTTTCGAAAGCATAAAAATCATAAAGCAGGCACTTGATATGCTTCCGGACTGCCCGATAAATTTGGGAAACAAAATGTTTAAAATCCCCGAGGGCGAATATGTTGTAAGACATGAGGCACCGAGGGGCGAGCTTATATATAAACTGGTTTCGGACGGTGGTCAATGTCCCGAAAGAGTGAGCATTCATGTGCCGACATTCAAGAATGCACCGACGCTTCCTGCCATGCTTAGGGGCAATTCGGTGGCGGATGCCGGGCTTATTGTGGCAAGCATTGACCCGTGTTTTTCGTGTATGGACAGGTAAGAAATATGCATGAGCTGGCAATCACGGAAGGGATAATAGAGGCTGCAATTCCTGCGGCAAAAGAAGCAGGCGCAAAAAAAATTTTGGAAATACGCCTTAAAATCGGCGAACTTTCGGGTGTAATACCCGAATGCGTTTATGAATATTTCAAAATTTTAAGCGCAGGAACAATCGCAGAGGGTGCAAAAATTTGCGTTGAAACAATTCCTGCAGGAATTAGATGCGAAAAATGCGGATACGAAGGGAAAATCGAAAGAAAGAAGATAAGGTGCCCCGAGTGCGGAAGCATTGATTTTAAAATAATTTCGGGAAGAGAATATTATGTGGACAGTTTGGAGGCGGAATAGACAGCAACGACTGATACATGAAAAAGCGGGATCGGCGGAGCAGTCAAAAAAGACGCGATAAAAGAAGAAGTCTATTTCAAAAAGTTCTGCTCTTAATGAAAGTAAAGAATACTAAAGACAAATAAAATTATTAAAGAAAGAGACAGTTAAATTAATGGAAATTAAAGTCGTAAAACAGATTTTGGGAAAAAATGAAGATGTAAGCAAAGAAGTAAAAAAAACGCTTGATGCAAAAAATGTGAAGCTCATCAATGTTATGGGCTCTCCGGGAACGGGAAAAACAAGCACCATCGCTTCGCTGATCGAAAAACTGAGAGACAAATATAAAATCGGCGTTATCGAAGGCGACATAGCAGGGCAAATCGATGCACAAAAAATTGCCGAAATGGGAATTGATGTCGTTCAGTTAAATACTGACGGCGCATGCCATGTCGAAGCCATGTCAATAAAAAATATTCTTCCGCATTTCGATCTGGAAGATTTGGATTTGATAATCGTTGAAAACATCGGAAATCTTGTCTGCCCTGCGGCATTCAATTTAGGAGAAACAATAAGACTTGTTATCTTAAGCGTGCCCGAAGGCGATGACAAGGTTGAAAAATATCCGGATATGTTCATGAAAAGCGATGTTGTTGTGATAAACAAATTCGATATGAAGCCGTATTTTGATTTCGATGACGAAAAAGTGGAAAAAGACACAAGGGATTTGAACGCCCATGCGGGATTTTTCAGAGTTTCGTCAAAAACAGGCGAGGGCTTTGAGAAGTTAGCTGACTGGATTGCAGACAGAATATAGTTTCAGGACTGGTATTATAAGAGATTTGATAAACGAAGCACAGGCTGGCTGCCGCAGTCGAAAGCTCAATAGAAGAGCAGATGCGAAAAAAGCCGATTGATAAGTGCATAACAAAACAGGAGGGAAATGTGGGTAAAACAAAATTTTCGGCATTTATTTCGACAGCGGTGGTCTGCTATATTTTTTGGCTGATACTTACAGGACAGATTGTCGGTATCTTTACGAATGCCGCAAGTGCGCAGATTTTGATTGCCGGAGGAATCGTAAGCATCGTTGTTTCTCTTTTTGCGTCACGCTTTTTCATCCACAAAAAAGCATTTCATCTTTTTAATCCTGCAAAATTTTTCATCACGCTTTTCTATGTGATAATCATTTTTCCGTGGGAACTTATCAAAGCCAATATTGATGTGGCACTGAG
>CAVHKC010000075.1:0-1834 GCA_963636455.1 Ruthenibacterium lactatiformans | reverse complement strand
GAGGGCTTTGAAGCCTTCGCTTCCCATAAAGCCTGGATTTGTGAAAATTCCTGTTGAAAACATGAGCGAGTACGGGCTTTCAATGCTTGCAAATTCAATCACGCTGACGCCCGGAACCATCACAATGGATATCGCCGAACAGGATGGGAAAATTTATTATTACATTCATTGGATAAATGTGCAGACCGAAGACGAAAAAGAAGCAGGCGATGCAATCAAAGGAACATTGGAAAAATGGGTGAGGAGGATATGGAAATGAGAATGAATGAATTTATTTTCTTTGCGATATGTTTTCTTTGCCTCACGCTCTGCCTTTTGTTCAGGCTTATAAAGGGGCCGCATGCGGCAGACAGAATGGTTGCGGCGGATGCAATTGATATGACGACCGACATGGCACTTATATTATTTGCACTTTACAGCGGAAGAAGCATATATGTAGACATTGCCTTTGTAACCGCAATTTTGGGCTTTGTCGGAAACCTTGTTGTTTCCAAATATCTGGAGGGCAAGCTGTGAGAATAGTTATAGATGTTTTGATAGTTATAAGCATATTATTTGCGATAGCGGGAACAGTGGGAATCATCAGAATGCCGGATGCGTTCACGAGAATGCAGTCAAGCACCAATATTTCAACACTAGGAATCCTGGGTGTTCTTATAGCGGGCATTCTTTACAGCATAATAGACCTTCACGATGTGCAGATGGCGGTGAAGCTTGGCGCATTGATTTTGTTCTACTTCATCACAAGCCCGATAGCAGGCCATGCAATAGCAAGGGCGGCATACAAAAGCAAAGCGAAGCCATGCGAAAAGACAGTTTGCGACAAATACGGGGAGGATCTTGAAGATGAATAATGCGATTTTTTCCCTTAATACAATAACGATTGTGATTATCGTTGCGGCATGCGCATTTGCGATATTTTCAAAGAAACTCATCTCTTCTGTTATTGCAATGGGTGCGGCAGGTGCCGTGATGGCTCTGGAATTTGTTTTCCTGCATGCGCCGGATGTTGCCTTGGCAGAAGCTGCGGTGGGAGCTGTGATAACAACAGTCATATTTGTCATAGCCATAAAGAAAACCGAAAAAAAAGAAGACAGAAAGGATGAGGCAGAAAAATGAAAGCGAAAAAAATCATAACAGGAATAAGCCTTGCCGTCATCCTTGCAGCCGGAATATTTGCGGTTACATATGCATATAAAAACATTCCCGCCACCTATGACGGGTCGGATACAAATGCGGTAAAGCTTTATAATGACCCGAAAAATTATGATGTTGAAGATGCAGACGGAGTTTCTGACATCATCGTCAAAGAAAATTTGGATAAGACAAAAGCGGTGAACAATGTTGCCGCAGTGGTTTTTGATTACAGAGGCTTTGACACATTGGGCGAGGCATTTATTCTTGTCTGCGCCATAGCAGGAACCTTTGTGATTCTTGCCGTACACAAAAAGAAGAAGGAGGAAGGGCATAAGTGAAGTTCAAAAGCGGAATCAAAGAAAAGAATATCATTATAAAATGCGGTGCCGACAAAATCCTGCCCTTCTCGCTTGTGTTCGGAATCTACATAATCCTGTTCGGAACGGTAAGCCCGGGCGGAGGCTTCCAGGGCGGTGTTATCGTTGCCGGTGCGGCAGTTTTAATATATTTGGGATACGGTTATGCAACTGCGGAACAGGCTGTTAAGGCGGAAGTCTTAAGAGTTTCCGAATCGCTCGGTGCAATCATATATGTTGTTTTGGGATTTGCGGGAATTTTTGCAGGAGCAGTTTTTTGCAAAAATATCTTTTTCGACAACGGGCAGATTGGCGACATGATAAGCGCCGGAAATATAACC
>CAVHKC010000074.1:0-6096 GCA_963636455.1 Ruthenibacterium lactatiformans | reverse complement strand
ATCTTTTTTAATAGAACATGACATCTTGGTTTATATTGTTGTGTTCGAAAAGTCGTCATTTCAGATAAGCAAAAAGCTTTTTACAGATATAACATCATATATTGACGATAAATATGTTGATGAACATTTTATATTCAGAAGACCCCGCAGGCAGGAACGATGCGAAAGCACAGTCCTTGCCGAAACGGAAATACTTTCGGATGAGTCTGAAAACAGCAGGAAAGACGAAATCTGTTGCCCAACGGTAAGGATATCCGGTGCAGTTTCGTTAGACGAGGCTTTAAATCAGATAGACGAAAGCTTTTCACAAATGCTGCTCAGGAAGATTGATGAAAAGGGTTTGTCTGATGCCGAAGTCTACAAGAAAGCCAATGTTGACCGAAGGCTGTTTTCCAAAATACGCTCAGACATAAATTATAAGACAAGCAAAACAACTGCAATAGCCTTTGCGATAGCTTTGGAGTTAAGCCTTGAAGAAACGAAAGACTTGTTAATGAAGGCAGGCTTTGCGCTGTCCCACAGCAGCAAGTTCGATGTGATAATCGAGTATTTCATAAAGAACGGAAACTACAATATTTATGAAATCAACGAAGCCTTGTTTGCCTTTGACCAGGTTCTCTTGGGTGTATGAGATTTTCAAAAACAAATTTTTAAATGTCGCATGTTATGCGACCGGACAGAGCCTTTGTAAAAATATAATGTGGTTGTAAGGCTTTTAAAAGACTTGCAATCATATTATTTTTTTAGGAGGCAGTAAAAAATGGAAAAAGTTAAAAACAATATCACGGAGCTTGTATTTATTCTTGACCGAAGCGGTTCGATGACAGGGCTTGAAAGCGACACGATAGGCGGATTTAATTCACTTATCAAAAATCAGAAAAAAGAGAGCGGAGAATGTTTTGTTTCAACTGTGCTGTTCGATAATGTCAGCGAAATTCTGCATGACAGAGTAAAGCTTTCGGAAATTGAGGAAATGACAGAGCGTGATTATTTTACGAAGGGATCAACGGCTCTTATTGACGCCATCGGCGGCGCCATTCATCATATCGGAAATATTCATAAGTATTCGCGCCTTGAAGATGTCCCGGAGCATACAATGTTTGTTATTATTACGGACGGTTATGAAAACGCAAGCCGTTTGTACAGCAGTGATGAAGTAAAGGCAATGATTAAAAAGGAAAAAGAAAAATACGGCTGGGAGTTTTTGTTCATCGGTGCCAATATTGACGCGGTTGAAACAGCAAAGCATTACGGGATAGGTGCAGACAGAGCAGTGGATTACCGTGCCGACAAAGAGGGCACATCTGTGGTTTACGATACAGTATCAAGAACCGTTGGTCATATGCGTTCGGCGGCACCGATTTCTGCTGATTGGAGCAAAGAAATAAAGAAGGATTATAAAAGACACAGGTAAAGTTATATTGCTATTCTTCGGGTTTTCACATACAATATTGCACGAGAAAAAATTCATGCAGTGCTTATGACGGCACTTAATTAAGATACGAGGAATAAAAATGAAATTTACAAAAATGCACGGGCTCGGAAATGATTATCTCTATGTTTATGACGACAAAGAACCTCAAACCCCCAAAGAACTTTCAATCAGGCTTTCAGACAGGCATTTCGGTGCGGGTTCAGACGGTATGATTTGGATTTTGCCTTCGGATAAGGCGGATTTTAAGATGCGCATGTTCAATGCCGACGGAAGCGAAGGCAAAATGTGCGGAAACGGAATCAGGTGTGTCGGAAAATATGTTTATGATAAGGGATATACTGATAAAGAAGAAATTACCGTAGAAACGCTTTCGGGCATAAAAAACCTGAGGCTTACGGTCAAAGAAGGAAAAGTTGTATCTGTTGCCGTTGACATGGGAAAGGCAGATGTTTCGGAAAAAATCAGTGTAAAAACTTCTTATGGCGATATAGTCGGATACCCTGTATCTGTTGGAAATCCGCATTTTGTTCTTTTCTGCAAACAAAACGCTTCGGTAATTGACAGTGCAATGGCAAAAGTTTCTGCAGAAAACAAAGAAGAGTTTATCGATGATATAACGCTTAAGGCAATCGGAAGCGAAATAGAGCATTCGAAAGATTTCTTGGATGGCGTCAATGTTGAGTTCCTTTATAAAATCGGCGCAAACAATTTTCGTATGCGAGTGTGGGAAAGGGGAAGCGGCATCACAATGGCTTGCGGAACGGGAACATGTGCGGCAGCTGCAGCGGCGGCAAGTGCAAAGATTGCCGACTTCAACAAGGATATTTCCGTAGAGCTTGACGGCGGCGTGCTTCATATCAATGTAGCAGAAGATTACGAGATATTGATGACAGGGCCTGCTGTGACAGTCTATGAAGCGGAACTTGTCTGAAAGCAAATTTTGCTGTAGAATTTGTCCCAAACGAGAAATAAATGGGAGATGCCGCATCGGAATCAATCGATGTCACCCATAAATGTCATTTATTAAAAAATAAAGAAGGTACAAAGAAAAATGCTGAAACCCAATACCCATTACAGTGAATTGAAAGATTCATACCTGTTTTATAACATTGCACAAAAAACAAAAGCATATACAGAGGCGCATCCGGGAACCCACCTTTTGAGGCTTGGCATAGGAGATGTCACGCTTCCGCTTTGCAGTGAAGTCATTAAGGCGCTTCACGCTGCGGTGGATGACCAGGCAAACAAAGAAACTTTCCACGGCTATATGCCCGAATGCGGTGCCGATTTTCTAAAAGAAGCAATTAAAAATTTCTATTCAAAGCGGGGACTTGTTTTTGGAACGGATGAGATTTTTGTTTCAAGCGGCGCAAGCGATGAATTGGGCGATATTTTGGACCTTTTCGATGAGGATAATACGACACTTATCATAGAGCCTGCATATCCTGCATATGTGGATGCGAATATTATTGCAGGGCATAAGCTGATACATCTGCCGTCATACAGCACGGACGGATTTGCGCCGTTTCCCGATGAGAATATCAAGGCAGACCTCATCTATATTTGTTCGCCAAACAATCCGACGGGTGCGGTTTTTACAAAAGAAAAATTAAAAGCATGGGTTGATTATGCAAACAAAAACAATTCGCTTATCATATTCGATGCCGCATATGAAGCATTCATAGAAGATCCGAGCCTTCCGCACAGCATTTTTGAAATCGAAGGAAGCCGCACCTGTGCGGTAGAAATCTCTTCGCTTTCAAAGACTGCAGGATTTACGGGAACGAGATGCGGATATACGGTCATGCCCAAAGACTTGGAATTTGGCGGAATGAAGCTTAATGAAATGTGGGTAAGAAACCGCACAACCAAAACAAACGGAGTTTCATATATCCTCCAAAGGGGTGCGGCAGCTGTTTTCACGGATGAAGGCAGAAAAGAAATATATGAAAATATCGCCATATACAAAAAGAACGCTGATGTCCTTATGAAAGCACTGGACAAATGCGGAATTTGGTATTGCGGCGGAAAGAACGCTCCATATATCTGGCTTAGGTGCCCGAACGGACTTAAGAGCTGGGAGCTTTTCGATTTGCTTCTTGAAAAGGCTCAGGTTGTGGGAACTCCGGGAGCGGGTTTCGGAGACTGCGGCGAAGGATATTTCCGACTGACAATATTCGGAGATTATGAAGACACCAAAGAAGCGGCAAAAAGAATTGAAAAACATTTCGGATAACGGTCGGAAACGACCGTTATTTTTTACCGATTCTGCACTTTAAATGACCGATTCTGCATATTGAGTTGTAAAAGAAGATGAAGTGTATTAAATTTAAAACACAAAAACATATTTCATAACAGGGGGGCTTTCAGCTGTGACGGGAGAATGAAAGAAGGAAAGAAAGGAGAAGGTCATGAAAAAGGCTATTAAGGGAAAACAGCAAAACCAGACTGCAAGACAGGAAGAATGTCCTAAACCTGCTGAAGGGTTAAAAGAAGTACAGAAAATCAGGACTCAGGAAAAGATCAACAATATAAAGCTGACAAAAAAGAAAATAGCGGTATTCATCACAGCAGGTGTTTTAATTGTTATATTGTCTTTTTACGGTGCTGATAAAATTGTGAATTCAGCGGCACAAAACAAGCTTAATGACAAATACAGACATGTTTTGGAAATATGGCTTGCAGACCCTGACAGCGTTTCGGTTATTGACGAAAATATAAATATAACGGAGGAATTTTTCTCCAAATACGGCGACAGCATTTTAAACGGGGATTTTGTGGCCGCTGTAAACGAAATGAGTGAGAATATGTATACAGTTTCATATTCTGTAACATATAAAAATAAGCATCTGTTTGATTAAAGGATTTAGGGGTAATAAAGCATGAATACACTTCTTGTTATAACAGATATAATAACTGCTCTTATTACTGTTTCAATCAGCATAAGGCTGTTTCAATATTTAGGCACAAAAGAAACTGTTTCCAATACTTCGATAACGATTTTTGCAGTTGTGTTTTCGGCACTTGAAATAGCTGCAAGAATGATATTCGGAAGAACGGCTGCGCTTTTGGGCATGGGATTTTTTTCGAATAAGATGGCTATGGGAAACACTTGGCTTTTTGCATTTTACCCGGACGGCACAGTCAGAATATTCTGGCTTGGGCTGCTTGTTGAAGCATGTGTGATATTGCTTATGATGTTTGCGGCAGCTGCAGTTTTTCAAGCTTCAAAAGCAAAAGCAGTTATTGCGGGCATTCTATCTGCTGCTGTTATAGTTTTTGCGGAAAGCACAATGTTAAAGCTGCTTCCGTTTGTATCAGAGACTAAGGAAGCGGCCTGCATTATAAGCATCGCATATTATTTTATTGCCTCGGCGGCAGTCCGTTTGTTTATTTTTGTTTTAATAACCGCATTTTACTATTGCACGCCCAAAGCCGGAAACAAAGAGTGCCTTTACGGAAGGATAAAGACGCTTTTTGTGCTGTTCATACTTCCTCTTGTGACAATAATATCGGCTTATGTGACTTTTAATTTGGAAACAAAGATAAGCTCTTCGAATGAATACCTGTGGCTTACAGTAGCCGAAATACTTGCTTTATGTGATATCATTTTGATTTTCGCTTTTGAACACAATGCGATATATACCGCTGAAAGAATAAAAACAGAATTGTTTGTTCAGCAGGCTGAATACAAGGCAGATTATTATAAAGAAGTTGCAGAAAGAAAAAAGACGGCAGACAAAACCATGCATGATTTAAAAAACAGAATGTTTGCGTTGAAAGAAACTTTTTTGAATGATAATGGTGAGGGCGTTAAAAAATTGAATGAAATCTGTGAAGCCATGTCCGGAAAGATGATTCGGAATATAACCGGAAACGATACATTGGATGCCTTGATTTCGGCAAAAAAATCACAGATGGAAAAGGAAAACATTGTATTTAACAGTATATGCTTTATACAGTCTTTTGAAAACATATCAAACGATGATCTGAGTATTATTTTAGGAAATCTTCTTGACAATGCAATCGAAGCCTGTCAAAAAATTGTTGACGGCAGGAGGCAAATTACATTGGAAATAGTACAAAAGGGCAATTTTTTAAGCATTGCCGTAAGCAACACCACAGCACAAAAAGTATTGATAGAAAACGGGAAGATAAGAAGCACGAAAAAACAAAAGGATATACATGGTTTCGGAATCAAAAACATTGAAGAAACGGCTGCAAAATATAACGGAACGATATCGTTCGAACAAAAGGGCAATATATTTATCTCAACGGTAATTCTTTGTGATGAATGAAAAAGAATAAGGAGTATTATTGCAAAAAATAAAACCATGAATTCAATGAAGCAGGAGAGGGAAGTATAGCAGTATGAAAATTGCAATATGCGATGATGAGCCAAAATACCGAAAAACAATAGCAGACCTTCTAAATCAATATAAAGAACAATATTCATTTGAAACCGAAGAATTTGAAACTGCTGAAATGCTGCTTGAAGCTTTTGAGAAAGGTGAAACATTTGATATCATTTTTTTGGATATTGAAATGTTTGGTTTAAGCGGAGTGGAAGCGGCAAAGAAACTGAAAAAATCGAATAACGATGTAATAATTATTTTTGTTACCGCATATACGAAGTATATCTCCGAAACATTCCGTTTGGG
>CAVHKC010000073.1:0-6152 GCA_963636455.1 Ruthenibacterium lactatiformans | reverse complement strand
GTTCATATAATAGCTTTCAACAGTTTCTCTTGCGTAAGCATCAAACTCGTCTGTCGTGCTCATTGTTGTCGGGCAATATTTTGCCGAATATTCCTTAACCCATTCATCCGTATACTCAGGCGTTGTCGTTCTGCTTACAGAGTTTATTGTAACCGTAAATATTACATCCTGGCCCGCAAGCTCTTCTGTCGAATAATCTTCCGGAAATCTCAGCGCAAGTTCAACCGTATCGCCCTTTTTCTTTCCGATGAGTCCGTCTTCAAATCCGTCAATAAATGAATCCGAGCCTATAGTAAGATCGTAGTCTTCCGCAGAGCCGCCATCGAACTCTTCGCCTGTTGCAGCATAAACGCCCTTGTAATCAATGTTTACGGTGTCGCCGTCTACGATTGCATCCTCGACTTCTTCTGTTGAAGAAAGAGAAGAGATTATGCTGTTTACATAGTATTCAACTGTATCATCCGTAACTTCAACCTCGGACTCGACAACTTCTATTTCAGAAAGGTCGCAAAGATTGACTTTTCCTTTTTCCGCAAAAAGCTTGTCAAACCAGCCGACTTTAAAGCCAACAAATACCAAGCAAGCTACAACAATAACTGCACAAACAACAATAACAATTACATTGGTTTTGTTAAGCGGCTTTTTTTTCTTAACATCAACAGGAACACTGTTGGGCGCAACGCCCTTAAGTTCTGTCGGGTCGTAGTTTTCATCCGTTTCTTCTGTTTCGGATTTTGCTTCACCTGCTTCGCCTGCATCGGCACAAGCCTCGCCCGCTTCTGCAGTTTTTTCACTTTCTGTTTTGCCTGATTCGGAATTTCCTTCTTCTGAATCTGCTGCCGCTGTATCCGGCTTTTCATCTTCTTTGCAATCTGCCGTCTTTTCAATGTTTTCGGCGTATTCATCGGCATGATTGATTTCTTCAACGCTGCCGTCGGCTTTATCATTTTTATCACTTATTGAATCTTCAGCCGAACCAACCGTATCTTGAGACTTATTTTCAAGCTCTTCGACATCGGAAGTTAAATTATCCTGTTTCTTTTCTTCCATTGATAGCCCTCTTTCCGTCGCTTTCAAAATTATTACAAGGCATTTTAACACAAACGCTATTTCAATAAAAGTGAAAAATAAATGACTGCCATGTAAATCAAAGCACACTTTTGCGAATTATATAATATATTGCTGAAATCATCCTTAAAAATCACGATGTAATATTTTTGTAATATTTGCCCTATTTAGTATCTTTCCCCTCCTTTGTGGCAGCTTCATTTTTCGAGCATTTTTGCGCATTTTGTACTTCTGTAGAAGTGTTTTGCATTCTCTTATTTATTCACAAGATTTTACTACCGCTTTAGACGTACTATTTTATTCCAATTATCATGTTTATCACTATTTTTCCACATGGCGTTGATTTGTGCAAAAAATTTCAGTTATAAACATATTGTTACGGTTTGTAACATTTTAAATTTTCTAAGCCTCATTTTCTCACCGTAATATTTCTGTAATATTTGTTCCTTCTCTTTTGTATATAAGCGCCGCATTATTTTCTCCGTTTTCGCTATAATCTATTTTTTTACATAAAGCTTCCAAAGCATATCCACGCATAATTACAGACTGTTATTTATAAAATTGTTTTATTTTTCCTTGCTTAAGTTGTATAATACTTTGGTAGCGCAAAATTTATTATTTGTTGTTGTTTTATACTCTTAGAACGGCACCTAAAATGATTGTTTTTTGTGTTCACAGCGATTTTTCAGGCAGCGAAGTCAAAAGCATGTACTGCTGCTTTTAAAAATTCGTATTTTCAAAGACTATATTAAATAAGGAAGTAAGAGGAACAGCGATGAAGGTTATATTAAAAAACGGGCTCGTTCAGGAATGTACATTTGAAGATGAAGTCGGACGCGAGGCTTTCAGGCACACAACAAGCCATATTCTGGCGCAGGCGGTCAAAAGGCTCTACCCCACTGCCAAATGTGCCATAGGTCCTGCAATAGAGAACGGCTTTTATTATGATTTTGAGTTTGATTTTGATTTTACTGCGGAAAATTTGAGTGAAATCGAAGCTGAAATGAAAAAAATAATCAAAGAAAACCTCAAACTCACACATTTCACGCTCAGCCGCAGCGAAGCGCTTGAGCTTATGCGAAAGAATAACGAAGATTACAAAGTTCAGCTTATTGAAGACCTTCCCGAAGATGAAGAGCTTTCTTTCTATCAGCAGGGCGAATATACGGAGCTTTGCGCAGGACCTCATGTCACATATACAAGTGCAATAAAGGCTTTCAAGCTCTTGTCCGTTGCCGGTGCATATTGGCGTGGAAACGAACACAACAAAATGCTCACGCGTATTTACGGTACTTCTTTCCCCACGAAAGACGCTTTGGAAGCTTATCTTACCATGCTCGAAGAAGCAAAAAAGCGTGACCACAGAAAATTGGGGAAAGAACTTTCGCTTTTTGCTCTCCTCGATGAAGGCCCCGGCTTTCCTTTCTTCCTTCCCAAGGGAATGATTATCAAAAATCTTCTCCTTCAATATTGGAGAAAGCTTCATACACGTGACGGTTATGTCGAAATCTCCACTCCCATCATGCTTGACAGAAAGCTTTGGGAAACATCGGGTCACTGGGATCATTACCGTGAAAACATGTATACAACCGTGATTGATGATGAGGATTTTGCAATTAAACCCATGAACTGCCCTGGCGGAATGCTTGTATACAAGCTTGAGCCTCATTCATACAGGGATCTTCCCTTGCGCATAGGCGAAATAGGCCTTGTTCACAGGCACGAAAAATCGGGGCAGCTGCACGGGCTTATGAGGGTGCGCTGCTTCAATCAGGATGATGCTCATATCTTCATGACGCCTGAACAGATTCCTTATGAAATCAAGGGGGTTGTGAAGCTTATAGATGAAGTTTATTCGCAGTTTGGTTTCAAATATCATGTTGAACTTTCCACAAGGCCCGAAGATTCCATAGGTTCTGACGAGGACTGGGAAATGGCAACAGAAGGGCTTAGGAATGCCCTTGATGATATTGGGCTTGTTTACAAGGTTAACGAAGGAGACGGCGCATTTTACGGACCGAAAATCGATTTTCACCTTGAAGATTCAATCGGCCGCACATGGCAGTGTGGAACAATACAGCTGGATTTCCAGCTTCCGCAGCGATTTGAAGCCGAATACACAGGTGCAGACGGCGAAAAGCACCGTCCAATAATGATTCACCGTGTCTGCTTCGGCTCAATTGAGCGTTTCATAGGAATACTTATCGAACATTATGCAGGAAAATTTCCGTTCTGGCTTGCTCCGGTTCAGGTTAAAATTCTTCCTATTTCGGAAAAATTCACCGCTTATGCAGATCATGTGAAGGCTGCTCTTACTTCCGCTGGATACAGAACGGAAGTTGACGAGCGCTCCGAAAAAATCGGATATAAGATCCGTGAAGCAAGAAACGAAAGGGTTCCTTATATCGTTGTTGTGGGCGAAAAAGAAGAAGAGGATGACACTGTTTCCGTTCGCAAAAGGGATACAAACGACGATATGGGTGCAATGAGCATTCCTGCATTTATCGATATGCTTAACGGCGAGGAAAATCCGCTGAAATAACATATTTTGTGCGATTTTTAAAGGCTTTTGTATTTGAAAATTTTTGCATGCGCTATCATAGGCAGGTGTTGCCGCACAAAGGCAAATGGCTTTGAAACCGCCGTTTATCCGACAAAAGCCTTTGGTTTTATAAAACATTTTTATGGGGAATATTTATGAATAATTACGACTCTATCACCTTGAGAAGATTGTCGATTTCAGAGATGGCGCAGATCCACAGGATCAGCCGCCAGACTCTGATTTATTATGACAAAATCGACTTGTTTAAACCCGATATTGTTGAAGAAAACGGCTATCGTTTCTACAGTCCGTCACAGATTCCGTTGCTGCGGGAAATTTGTTTTCTTCGTTCGATTGATATTCCGCTTGAAGAAATCAGAAAAAACAACAAATACAATT
This sequence comes from Ruthenibacterium lactatiformans, assembly GCA_963636455.1. Classification (GTDB taxonomy): domain Bacteria; phylum Bacillota; class Clostridia; order Lachnospirales; family Lachnospiraceae; genus RGIG5612. Next base: position 2,143 of record CAVHKC010000073.1, on the reverse strand, counting down.
CATCCGCCTCAACTACTGATTTGCTGGCATCTCAAAAAGCCAAAATCGAGGATATGATCGACAAATTGGAGGGACAGAAGCGTTCGATAGAAAGACGTATGGCCATCTACAAAAAAGTCGATAATGACGAGTTTAAGCCGTACATACAGCATTTCCCGGATCGCACGGTTCTTTGTGCGGACTGGCCCGGAAAAACACACTCCCCGGATGATATGCATATTGCTTTGCTGAATGCATGGAACGATTCGGCGCAATATGACATACTCCCGACAAGCTTTTACGGAACATTGTTCGAAAAGGATGATGTAATAAACGGCTTGCCGCTTGAGCATGTCAAATCCTGCTTTATTATTGATTCTGAAGTCTCTGCCGACATTCCGAATGTACGGGTTTTGGAAGGCGGAGAATATGTCTGCCTGCAGAAATTCGGCATGAGCTGTGACCTTACTTTCATGCAGTTTCTTATCGAATGGATCGAAGAAAACGGCTATGAAATCATCGGTGATGTATATGACGAATCGCTGATGGATGCAAGCATATATGATGACGAAAACGAATTTGACTACTCCGAGCTCCAGATACCCATTCGGGCGAAGACATTTGAGCAGTGATTAAAATCATTTTTTCGAAACGGTGGTGCTATTATTCGGGTTTTAGAATATAATAACGTGTAAGAAAAACTTGAAGTATGCAGGAGACTTCTATGGAATTAATGTCTGCAAGAGAAACTGCCGAAAAACCTATAATTGCAATTCATCCACAACATAACAGAACCGAAGGAAAGACAATCAAGCCTTTTCTTAAATGGGCCGGCGGCAAAAGTCAGCTTCTTGAAGAAATCGAACGCTACTATCCTTTTGACAGCGAAGAAATCAGAAAATACGCCGAGCCTTTTGTTGGCGGCGGTGCTGTTTTGTTCGATATACTCAGTAAATATGATTTAGAAGAAATTTATATAAGTGATATTAATGCAGAGCTTATTAACGCTTACCTGATTATTCGTGATGATATCGATGCACTAATTGAAATGCTCTCCACAATTCAAAACGATTTTATTGCACTTAATACAGACGATCGCAAAGCATTTTATATGCAAAAACGCAAGCGTTTTAATGACTTAAAAGTAAACGGTAACGAAAACATCAATATTGAAAAAGCAGCATTGATGATTTTTCTTAATAAAACCTGCTTCAACGGTCTGTTCAGAGTTAATAAAAGGGGATTATTTAATGTTCCTATGGGGGCATATAAAAATCCTCTGATCTGTGACGAAAAAAATTTAATGGCAGTATCTGATAAACTGCAAGAAGTTACCATCGTATGCGGAGATTATAAAGAATCGGCTGATTTTATTGACGAAAATACATTTGTTTATTTTGACCCTCCGTACAGGCCCATTACAGATACATCAAGTTTCACCTCATATACCGAAAATTTGTTTAATGATGAGGCACAGATTGAACTTGCAAATTTCGTTGATGATATGGACAAAAAAGGTGCTAAGATTGTAATCAGCAATTCCGATCCAAAAAACTCAAATGCAGAAGATAATTTCTTTGATAATATTTACTCCGGCCATAAAATAAAACGGGTTGAAGCAACCCGAATGATTAACTGTCAAGCACAGGCAAGAGGAAAAATCAAAGAATTGCTCATTAGTAATTTTTGATAAGAATTGATTTTACAGATATTTGAATGGTGTTGGAGTTTCCCATACCGCCTAATAGCAAGGAGAAATAAACAATGTCAAGAGATTTCAATGCTTGGCTGTCCAGTTTTCGGGATAGTATTGCGGACTATGGTTATTACATAAATTTCGAAAAAGTTCATAAGAATATGGACAGCATCAAGGTTGAGCTTAATATCTTAAATTCGCTTATTGGTTCTGAAAATATTGAAGAAGATTTTGAAAGACTGATAAACAAATATCCGGAAACTTTGAAATGCATACCGTTGCTTTTGGCAGTCAGGTCAAACGAAATATATGCAATTGATGATGATGGTGATTTTACATATAACTTTGAAAGTCCTAATCTTTCCGCCGAACAATATAAGATTTTTATGCATAAAACAGGACTTTTTGACTTAATTGGAAATCATATCATCAATAATCTTGTTGATTATGCAACAGGTGTTGAAACAG
>CAVHKC010000072.1:0-6159 GCA_963636455.1 Ruthenibacterium lactatiformans | reverse complement strand
AATCCGAGCGGCTAAGCAGGGCGAAAACCTTGTCTACGCTTAAGTTTTTGAAGAAAAATTCTTCAACAAATGACTTCATTTATGTTCTCTCCTCTCTCGGAATGTAATCATGATGAGTCACGAGGCTTTTGTATGCCGGCCTTATGATTTTGTCTGCAGTGACAAGCTCTTCGATCCTGTGAGCACTCCACCCCACAACACGGGCTGCGGCAAACAATGGCGTGAAAAGTTCCCTCGGAATATTCAGCATGTCATAAACAAAACCGCTGTAAAAATCCACATTAGGTGAAACGCCTTTGTAGATTTTTCTTTTGTCTGCAATCACCTTGGGTGCCAATTCTTCAATATTGGTATACAAAAGCATGTCGTTTTGCCTTCCCTTTTCTTCGGAAAGCTGTTTTACAAAGCGTTTGAAAACCCTCTCTCTGGGATCTGAAAGCGAATAAACCGCATGACCCATGCCATAGATAAGGCCGCTTTTGTCATTCGCTTCTTTGTTTATGATTTTTTCCAGATAAGCCTGGATTTCATCTTTGTCGGAAAAATCGGAAACATTGGATTTTATGTTGTCCATCATTTTCATAACCTGCAAATTTGCGCCGCCGTGCTTGGGACCCTTAAGCGACGACATTGCAGCCGCAATGGAAGAATATGTGTCCGACCCCGAAGATGTGACCACTCTTGTTGTGAAAGTCGAATTGTTTCCGCCGCCATGCTCCATGTGAAGAAGAAGTGCGACATCAAGCACATCCGACTCCAATTTCGTGTAGTGCTTGTCAGGTCTTAACATCCTTAACAGATTTTCGCTTATAGTGAGATTTTTGTCGGGCCTGTGAATATACATGCTCTCGTCATTTTCATAGTGATTGTAGGCATGATATCCATATGCCGCAAGCATGGGAAATTCCGCAATAAGCTGAATGCATTGGCGAAGCACATTAGGTATTGAAATATCGTCTTTTTGCTCGTCATACGAGGCAAGCGTCAAGATGCTCCTTGTCATCGAGTTCATGATATCGGCACTTGGAGCCTTCATTATTACATCGCGTGTGAAATTTGTGGGAAGCTGCATGCAGTCGTTCAATATTGTGCGAAACTCAAGGAGCTCTGCCCTGTTGGGGAGTTCTCCGAAAAGCAGAAGATATGCGCTTTCTTCAAAGAGGCTATGGCCGCCCACTCCTCCGTTTACCAAATCTTCTACTTTATATCCTCTGTAATACAACTCGCCATCGCAAGGGATCTGTACTCCGTCTTTCTTTTCGAAAGCCTTTACTTCGGAAATGTTTGTAAGCCCCGTAAGCACGCCTTTTCCGTTCTCATCCCTAAGGCCCTTTTTTACATTGTATTCTTCATACAGATTCTTGGATATATAATCATTTTTTGTGCATGCGGTTTGCATTTTTTCTGTATAATCACGAATATTTCGCATAACTTAACGCTCCTTGAAATTTTCTGTTCTAAGGCGGTGTTTTTTTATAAAACTCCTGTTTTGTCAAATGGTATAACTAAAATATTTCGCATAGGCTGATATGCCTTGCAAATCTTTTTTATTGTTGTACAAAAAACTAATTACAGGTTGCCAAAAACAGATATATTATCGGCATATATGCCGATTGGTGGGGAGTTGCCGTTTAACGGTGGTTCGGTAAACCGGGCATTGAATTGGTTGCCCCATGCGAACTGCAAGGCAATCAGTTTATCGTACAAACCGCCGTTCGAATTTCGTTAATTATATATCAAAGCTGCCAAGAAATCAAAGAAAATCGCCAAATGGCACTTTCTTCACATTTTCATAAGAATTTTTTGCAGTGCCAAACTGCTTTCTTTCATTTGCGGCAGGCATTCATCACCCGGAACTGTATAACTTGCAGAGGTTCCGTAATCGGTTATACCCTTTCCCTGATTGGGATGTTTTGCGGAAATCCTTGAATCCACGACAAAAGCCGCTATAAGCACTATGCATACAACAATCAGAATTTTTGTATTTATTTTTCGCACAAGGTTATCCACAAGCGGTGCGACAAAATAAACGAATATCGCACCTCCCAAGCCGAACACCAAAAGGCCCTCCGCACAGACACGACCGTTGATGTTGAGATAATATCCTGTATAATCCCACCATTTCTGGCCGTAGTGCATTTGAAGATACCACGAAGTTGCATACTCTGCGATTCCGCAAAGCACGATTGCCATGATAAATTCAAGCCACGGCTTGGCTCTGAATTTTTTAAGCAGAATAAGAATCATCGTGCAGCCGCTTCCGTAAATTGGAATCCACGGCCCGTGCATTACGCCCCTGTTTACGAACATTCCGTCTTTGACCACATGTATGCAGCCTTCCCAAAGCCAGCCGATGAAGCACATGAAAAAGAAAAGAATTATAAGCGAAAGTATCGAATAACACCTGTTATAATCAAGCGATTCCAAATCGGAAAGCTTTTCTTTTTCGGGGATCGGCGAAAGCCTTACAGGATAAGTGTTGCCCTCAAGAGCCTGCTCGTAGGATTTTATGCGGTATGCCTTTTTTTGCGCAATTCTGTACTGCTTTTCTTTAGGCCCGTAATTAAGCACAATTCCGAAGATATTTGCAAAGAAACGGGCTGTTTTGTTTATCTTGTATTTTTCTGCATCCAGTTTTTCAGGCTCATTTTTAAGTTCGATGATATCAGCATAAGCTTCGTTTATGAGTCTGCTGTCTGCTTTTTCAAAAAGATATTTGTCCGCAAAAAGCTCGACGCCTTCTAATTTTTCATCCAAGGAATTTTGCCTGAACCTTGCATAATACTCGGAATATACGCCCGTATAATACTGATTGAGAAAGAAAACTCTCAAAAGGCCGCAGGTTACGATATTAAGCAAAAACCACCAAATAAAGGACAAATCAGCCACAAAAAGCTCCCATTTGTGCCCTTTCATCATGCGTCTTGAAAGTGTCAGTGCCTCGCTTCCTGTCACATTCGGATTTTCGGCAACGATAAAAGGTGCCATGCAGTAAGAATAATGCTTGATTATTCCGCCGACAACGGTAAGCGACCAAAGGAACTGATAAAGCATTTTCTTAAACAGCGCTCCCGACATTCGAAACCATTTTCTTGTTTTCAGAGGATATAAAAACCTTGCCTTGGGAACTTTTGCATAGAGCCTTCCTTCAAGGAAAATCCTGTACATTACAGCTTTATACACATTCACGATGAGAATATTGAATGCAAGAATCGCAAAAAGGCTTAACAGCACGAACAATATTCCGCCGAAGCTTGAAGAACCTGTTATTTTTATGCATGCCGAAACAATGCTCAAAATGAGCGCAGAAGAGCCTGCTTTATTGACAACTGCCGCAAGTATGCCCTTTTGCCTTTCAAGCTTGACAGGCCCTACTGATGTGCCTTCTTTGGAAGATTTGCTTTCTTTCTTCGAAACCGCATCTTTATATTGGCCAAGCGTTCCTTCAAGTATCGCATCCACAATTCCGTCATATCCGAACTGTGTTATGACCTCTTGCGATGCCTCTTCGTCTTTCAGTTCATTTCTCAGGCTCAAAAATGCAAGCGAGCCAGCAAAATCCGTGCCCAGAACAGCCGCAATAAGGCATACCGCAAAGAAAAGCCCATAATGCTTTTTCAACGATGCCTTGGCATTTTTTTTGTTTTCTCTTCTTAATTCTTTTTTATTCACTTGAAAGCTTCCTTTTGATTTTTATTTTTATGCAAAGCAAAGGCTTTTTCCCCATGCTTACTTGTCATTTGCAAAATGTACATTGATTTCGCAGACTTCCGCTTTTGTTCCTACTCGCATGAACGGCCCGAAAACACCGACTCCAGAAGTTACGATACTGTGCATTCCGTCTATAACCTTATGCCCTGCCGAATTTTTCCATATAATCCTTGAAGAAATATTCATCGGGAAAAACTGTCCGTCATGCGTGTGTCCTCCGAGGTCCAAATCAATCTTGGCATTTGCCTTTTCATCAAGCTCGCTCGGCTCATGGTCAATGCAGATTATGGGCATTTCATTGCTTACGGCTTTTGTTATTTCTTCGGGCGTTTTCCTTTCTGTTATTCCTCTTCCGGGATTTTTCTTGTCCGCTCTTCCGAAAAGATATATGCTGTCTTCAATCACAATTCCTTCTTCTCTTAGAAGCTTTATTCCGGCTTTTTCCAAAAATTCATCCATTCTTGGATCGCTTTCCTTGGCATCTCCCGAAGAAAATGTGAATCCGCCGATGATTTTTTCTGCAATATCGTGATTTCCGTAGACTGCATAGACTCCGTATTTTGATTTGATTTTTAAAAACAGATTGGCAAGCTCTTCGGGATTTTCAAGAGAGTCATAATCATTGTCGAAGATATCGCCTGCAATAATCACTATGTCCGCATCGATATCATTTATGGCGTCAACCATCTTTTTTATATGGCTGACCCCGATGTTATATCCCATATGAATATCCGAAACCAAAACAATCTTCAAATCATCAAAGGCATTTCCGTCCTTTTCGATATTCACTTCATATTTTGTTGTCCTTATATTCTTCGCATTAAGTATTCCATATGTGCTTACGACAATAAGCGCACAAATGCAGATAATGCCCGCTGAAAGCACAGTCTTTTTGGAAAATGGCTGCTTTATGGGGATATGCTTTATGCCCTTTACAATCCTTCCTATCAGAAATGCGGCAAGGCATATTCCGAAAGCATAGATAAAAACGCCGAGCCAGTAGTTTCCTATCAGTGCAAATGTCCTTTTGACATTCCCGCCTTCTGTGAAAAATGCAGCAAAGACGACAAGATAAGGAATTATCAAAATAACTCCCACGACAATTTTTGCAGCTGTCTTTTTGAAAAAGGGGCTTACTACGCCAAGCCATGTTATCAGATGAAAAAATATGAAGGCATACATTGCCAGCATCAAAGGTATGAAAATAAAGAAAAGCATGTTTTGTTTAAAATACCCGATATGCGGGCTTTAATGATATAAAGCCCGCATATTTGTTGATTTACTTTAGGTTTTAATTAGACCTTGAATTATTTAACTGTCTGCTGCGAAATGCCCTTGATGGAGCTTATTGCCCAGTCAAATGCATCCGAGGTTATGACGCTTCCGCAATATTCACACCTTGCGCTTGCGTTGATATCAAGCGGTGCGCCGCAGGAAGGACAAACGGTTCTCTTAACATTTCCGTCTTCCTGGGTGATGATTCCCTTTGCTCTTGCAAGGTCATATTCGTAAGTCATGAACTTGCTTGCCTTTTGGTCGCCGCCCACAAGTTTTCCTGTCTTGTCATCAAGTGTGAAGTCCGTAATACGCGTTCTTACTTCCACGATGATATGGTCTTGATTTCCTGACTGCATAAAGCCCTTGGGAACAACCGAAAGAACGGCAATGTTCTGAACATAATTTGTCTGACCGAGCTTTTTAAGCTGTTCAAGCTGCCTTTCCATCTGCGTAAATATCGCATCCGTGAAATAAGGCCTCAGAGAAGAGATATCCTTTGCTGTCCAGCCGTCCTGCATCTGAACATAAAGATTTGCAATCTTATCCGTAAATGCCTTTTGATCGAATTTAGGATCAAGCTTCGTATATTCGGACATCGGCTTCAAAGTGCTTGCATCGGTTGCCGCAGCACCTGCAGGCTGTGGCCCTTTCGCACCTGAATTCTTCTTCTTTGCAACTATCCAGCTGATAATAACAATTATAACAACAACCGCAACTACGCCAAAAAACCAGGGCGAGTCTTCGCCGTCACTGTCGCTTGAATAGCTTCCGCCGTAAATATATGTGTCTCCGCCGCTGTCGTAACTTCCGCCGTAGCTTCCGCCGCTGAAGCTTCCGCCGTAGTCGGCACCTCCGGAAAATCCGCCGAAATCAGCCCTTGCCGTGATTGAAGGACCCGCCGTAAAAATCAAAACAGCCGCAAAGAGCGCCGCTATGACCGATAAAAGGACTTTTGTTTTTTTCTTCATGTGTTTTTCCTTGTTTCTTTACTTATTTTCCTAAACGAAACCAATCCTGCAAATGCCTCTTACTGTTGGCTTCTTCTGCAAAGCCGTTTCGCTTGTTTTTTAGTTTATTATATATTTTTCAAAACTTCAATATATTGTTACTCTGCCGACCGCGTAAATTTCTTCTCGGGTTTTAGTTCAGGGACTGCCCTAAAAGATGTGT
>CAVHKC010000071.1:0-6309 GCA_963636455.1 Ruthenibacterium lactatiformans | reverse complement strand
GCCTGTAACGGCGGCTGTCCGTGAGTTCTTCGGAAGCTCGCAGCTTTCACAGTTCATGGATCAGTGTAATCCGCTCGGCGAGCTCACACACAAGAGGCGTCTTTCGGCTTTGGGACCAGGAGGACTTTCAAGAGACCGTGCCGGATTCGAGGTCAGGGACGTTCACTACACGCACTACGGAAGAATGTGCCCTGTAGAAACCCCTGAAGGCCCCAACATCGGACTTATCAATTCTCTTGCTTCTTATGCGAGAGTGAACAAGTACGGCTTCATTGAAGCTCCTTACAGGGTGATAGACAAGTCAAATCCGAAAAACCCCGTCGTAACGGAAGATGTTGTTTATCTTACTGCAGACGAAGAAGATAAATACAAGGTTGCACAGGCAAATGCAGAGCTTGATTCCAAGGGGCATTTTGTCAAGAATACCGTAGCAGGACGTTACAAAGAAGAAACTTCGGAATATGACAGAAGCGAAATCGACCTTATGGATGTTTCGCCCAAGATGGTTTTCTCGGCTGCGACATCAATGATTCCCTTCCTTGAAAATGACGATGCAAACCGTGCATTGATGGGCTCCAACATGCAGCGTCAGGCAGTTCCGCTTCTGACAACAGATGCGCCTGTTATCGGAACCGGAATGGAAAACAAGACGGCAAGAGACTCGGGTGTCTGCATTATTGCAAAAGAAGGCGGCACGGTTGAGCATGTCAGCGCCACCGAGATTGGAATCAGAACAAAAGAAGGAAACTACGATTTATATAAAGTTGCAAAGTTCGTAAGATCAAACCAGAGCAACTGCTACAACCAAAGGCCGATTGTAAGCAAAGGCGAAAAGGTTGTTAAAGGCCAGATTATTGCAGACGGTGCTTCCACATCGAAGGGCGAAATCGCTCTCGGAAAGAACCCTCTCATCGGATTCATGACATGGGAAGGCTATAACTACGAGGATGCCGTTCTGCTTTCGGAAAGATTGGTTCGTGATGATGTCTATACATCAATACATATCGAGCGTTATGAAACAGAAGCACGTGATACAAAGCTTGGAGCAGAAGACATAACAAGGGATGTTCCCGGTGTCGGAGACGATGCATTAAAAGACCTTGACGAGCGCGGAATCATCAGAATAGGTGCGGAAGTAAGAGCCGGAGATATTCTGGTAGGAAAGGTTACACCAAAGGGTGAACCCGAACCCACGCCGGAAGAAAGGCTTTTGAGAGCGATTTTCGGCGAAAAGTCAAGAGAAGTAAGAGATACATCTCTTAAGGTTCCTCACGGTGCATACGGTATCGTTGTGGATGCGAAGGTTTTCACAAGGGATGCGGGCGATGAACTGCCTCCGGGTGTGAATCAGTCGGTTCGTGTTTATATCGCTCAGAAAAGAAAAATCTCGGTCGGCGACAAAATGGCAGGCCGTCACGGAAATAAGGGTGTTGTAAGCCGTGTGCTTCCTGTTGAGGATATGCCTTTCCTTCCCAACGGAAGGCCGCTTGATATTGTGCTTAACCCCTTGGGCGTTCCGAGCCGTATGAACATCGGACAGGTTTTGGAAACACATCTTTCGCTTGCGGCAAAGGCACTTGGCTTTGATATAGCAACGCCTGTATTTGACGGTGCAAACGAAAAAGATATTATGGACACTCTTGATATGGCCAATGATTATGTAAATGGTGAATGGTCGGATTTCAAGAAGAAATATGAAAAGACACTTGACCCTCAGATAATGAAATATCTTGAGGAGCATTTGGACCACAGAGCAGAGTGGAAGGGCGTTCCCATAAGCCGAGACGGTAAGGTAAGGTTAAGAGACGGACGTACGGGCGAATATTTCGATGCACCCGTTACAATCGGCTTCATGCACTATCTGAAGCTGCACCACCTTGTTGACGATAAGATTCATGCACGTTCGACAGGCCCTTACTCGCTTGTTACGCAGCAGCCGCTCGGCGGAAAAGCTCAGTTCGGCGGTCAGCGTTTCGGAGAAATGGAAGTTTGGGCACTTGAAGCATATGGTGCCGCATACACACTTCAGGAAATCCTGACGGTTAAGTCGGATGATGTTGTGGGTCGTGTAAAGACCTATGAGGCAATTATCAAGGGCGAGAATATTCCGGAAGCCGGAACACCCGAATCATTCAAGGTTCTTGTGAAGGAACTGCAGTCTCTGGCACTTGATATCAAGGTGCTTGCAGAAGACGATACGGAAATCAAGCTTCTTGAATCCGTTGACTACGGTGAAACGAACTTCAACGCTATGCTTTCGAACAACAATTATCCGAAGGGCAGAGAGGAGCTGACAAAAGCAGGATTTTCGACTAAGGAATTCAAAGACGGCGAGTGGAAAAATGTTGACCCGGAAGAAGATGAATTCACAGATGATGAATTTGACGATGAAATTGAAGATGACTTCAATGATGACTTTGAAGATGATTTTGAAGAATAGGAGGCAGTTTAGTGGCACAGATGACAAAAGAGGGCTATGAGCCCATGACATTTGACAAAATCAAAATCGGTCTTGCATCACCCGATCAGATCAGAGCGTGGTCGCACGGTGAGGTAAAGAAACCCGAGACCATTAACTACCGTACCTTGAAACCTGAAAAGGACGGTCTGTTCTGCGAGAAGATCTTCGGGCCTTCAAAGGACTGGGAATGTCATTGCGGAAAGTACAAAAAAATAAGATATAAGGGCATAATATGCGACCGCTGCGGAGTTGAAGTCACAAAGGCATCGGTTCGCCGCGAGCGTATGGGAACAATCGAACTTGCGGCTCCCGTTTCGCATATATGGTATTTCAAGGGAATCCCTTCAAGAATGGGACTTATACTTGACTTATCGCCCAAGTCGCTTGAAAAGGTGCTTTATTTTGCAAATTATATCGTGCTTGACCCGGGCGATACGGACCTTGAATACAAGCAGGTTCTCACAGAAAAAGAATACAGCGATATTCGCGAAGAATACGGCGAAAGGGCAGCAAACCTTGAAGTCGGAATGGGTGCCGAAGCAATCGACAGGCTTTTGAGCGAAATCGACCTTGATGTTCTGGCAGAGGAATTAAGAGGACAGCTTGAAGAAGCAACAGGCCAAAAGAAAGCCAAAATAATCAAAAGGCTTGAATTTGTCGAAGCTTTCAGACAGTCGGGAAACAGGCCGGAATGGATGATTCTTAAGGTTATCCCTGTAATACCGCCCGATTTAAGACCCATGGTTCAGCTTGACGGCGGCCGTTTTGCAACATCTGATCTGAACGACCTTTACAGAAGAATCATAAACAGAAACAACCGTCTGCAGAAGCTTTTGGAACTTGGCACACCCGAAATAATCGTCAAGAACGAAAAGCGTATGCTTCAGGAAGCAGTTGACGCTTTGATAGACAACGGAAGAAGAGGACGCCCGGTTACAGGCCCCGGAAACCGCTCACTCAAATCACTTTCCGACATGCTCAAAGGAAAGCAGGGCAGATTCCGTCAGAACCTCCTTGGAAAGCGTGTTGACTATTCCGGCCGTTCGGTTATCGTTGTGGGTCCTGAGCTTAAAATTTATCAATGCGGTCTTCCCAAAGAAATGGCAGTTGAGCTTTTCAAGCCCTTCGTTATGAAGAAGCTTTGCGATTATGAAAAAGCAAACAACATCAAGCAGGCCAAGAAAATGGTTGAGAAGCTTCAGCCCGAGGTTTGGGATGTGCTTGAAGAAGTTATCAAAGAGCATCCGGTTATGTTAAACCGTGCTCCCACGCTTCACAGGCTCGGAATTCAGGCATTTGAGCCGATTTTGGTTGAGGGCCGTGCCATAAGGCTTCATCCGCTTGTATGTACGGCATATAATGCCGATTTCGACGGCGACCAGATGGCAGCGCACCTTCCGCTTTCGGCAGAAGCACAGGCAGAATGCAGATTTTTGCTTTTAAGTCCGAACAACCTGCTTAAGCCCAGTGACGGCGCACCCGTTGCCGTTCCTTCGCAGGATATGGTTCTTGGAATTTACTATCTTACACAGGTAAGGGATAACGAACCCGGCGAAGGAAAGATTTTCAAAAATATAAACGAGGCGATACTTGCTTACGAAAATCACGAAATCACTCTTCATTCAAAAGTGAAGGTAAGAGTTGTAAGACCCATGCCCGACGGAAAATCAATCAGAGGCATTATCGACACAACTTTGGGAAGGCTTCTTTTCAACGAGATCATCCCTCAGGATTTGGGATTTGTTGAAAGAAACAAGCCGGAAGATTATTTGAAGCTTGAAGTTGACGAGCTTGTAAACAAGAAAAAGCTCAAGAAGATACTTGAAAAAGTAATCAATATACACGGTGCTACGGTAACTGCCGAAGTTCTTGATAATATCAAGAGCATGGGATACAAATATTCCACGAAAGCAGCCTTTTCAGTTTCCATTTCCGATATGACCGTTCCTGCGGAAAAGAAGGAAATCATTGATGAAGCGGAAGCAATCGTAGAGCAGATTCAGGCAGATTACAGAATGGGTATGCTCACAGAAAACGAGCGTTATACACAGGTTGTTAATACATGGGAAGCAGCCGATGAAAAAGTCACAAAGGCACTTATGTCGACACTCGACAAGTACAATTCCATCTACATGATGGCAGATTCGGGTGCCCGTGGTTCCGATCAGCAGATAAAGCAGCTTGCCGGAATGCGTGGACTTATGGCGGATACGACAGGACGTACAATCGAACTCCCCATCAAGTCGAACTTCCGTGAAGGTCTGGACGTTTTGGAATATTTCATCTCGGCGCACGGTGCAAGAAAGGGACTTTCGGACACGGCTTTGCGTACAGCCGATTCGGGTTATCTGACACGCCGTCTTGTCGATGTTGCACAGGAATTGATTATTCATGAACTCGACTGCTGTGACGAAACGGACGAAATTCCTTTCATGGAAATAACATCTTTCATGGACGGCAAGGAAGAAATAGAAAGCCTGCAGGAAAGAATCACAGGCAGATATGCCGCAGAAGATATTTTTGACGAAAACGGTGAGCTTATTGTCGCCGCAAATCAGATGATTACGCCTTCGAGGGCAGAAGCCGTTATCAAAGCAGGAAGGGAAACCGTCAAGATTCGTACGGCACTCACATGCAGAAGCGAAACAGGCATCTGCTCAAGGTGCTACGGCGCAAATATGGCTACTGGTCAGACGGTACAGGTCGGCGAGGCTGTCGGAATTATTGCAGCTCAGTCAATCGGCGAGCCGGGTACTCAGCTTACGATGAGAACCTTCCATACAGGCGGTGTTGCAACAGCGGATGATATCACACAGGGTCTTCCCCGTGTCGAGGAGCTTTTTGAAGCAAGAAAGCCCAAGGGTCTTGCAATCATTTCCGAGTTTGCGGGCGAAGCTGAGGTTCGCACAAACAAGAACAAGCGTGAAATTGTTGTAACGGCTGAAGACGGCAAGCAGAAGGCTTATCTTATCCCTTACGGCTCCACAATGCGAATCCGTGAAGGAGAAAAGGTTCAGGTTAATGCAGGCGACAAGCTGACCGAAGGTTCGATAAATCCTCATGATATTCTGAAGGTCTTGGGCAAGAGAGACGTTCAGGACTACATTCTGAAAGAAGTTCAGCGTGTATACAGGCTTCAGGGTGTTGAAATAAATGACAAGCATATTGAAGTTATTGTTCGTCAGATGCTTAAGAAGATAAGAATCGAAGAAGCGGGAGATTCCGAATTCCTGCCAGGAACAACCGTGAATGTTATGGAGTTTGAGCGTGTCAACAGAAAGCTCCTTGACGAAGGAAAGACTCCGGCAGAGGGAAGCCAGATTATATTAGGTATAACAAAGGCATCGCTTGCGACAAACTCATTCCTTTCGGCTGCATCCTTCCAGGAAACGACAAAGGTTCTTACAGAGGCTGCAATCAGCGGCAAAGTAGATCCGCTTATCGGCCTTAAGGAAAATGTAATTATCGGAAAGCTAATCCCTGCAGGAACAGGCATGAAGCGTTATCGCAATGTTAAGCTTAACACAGACGAAATGATTGCATTGGCAAAGCAGAGGGAACTTGAAGAAAAGGCTATGGCAGAACATGCCGGTGAAGGCCTTGACGAAGTTACATTAAACCCCGAAGATCTTGAAGGCGCAATCGGCGAATACAAGAATTTGGGTGATATGGCAAAGCTTGACATTGGCGATGCGGTAGGCGAATTTGCGGCATATCAGGCTGCAAAGGAAGCCATAGCAGAAGCTGAAAAAGAAGCTGCGCAGGATGGTTCCGGCTCTGAAGCCGATGCGGCAGAAGACGCAGGCGAAGAGTTTGTTGAAAAGTTCGACGGCGAGGAATAAAAGCCT
>CAVHKC010000070.1:2937-6322 GCA_963636455.1 Ruthenibacterium lactatiformans | reverse complement strand
TTTCGTATTATCCGTTCAAGGTTTCGGTAAGCGCAAACGAAAATCTGAAGGAAAACGAATATGTTTCGATTACATATACGGCGGATGCCGAAAATTCCGACAAGATGTACCTTGACAAAATGTTTATAAGGCAGGAAGACGGAAAGAATTATGTTTATATAGAAGGAGAAGACGGAAAGCTTGAAAAGCGTTATATAACAACAGGCAAAGACCTTTGGGGTTCATATCTTGAAATAAAAGAGGGACTCTCGGCAGAAGGATACATTGCATTCCCCTACGGAAATAATGTGGAGGAAGGCGCAAAAACAAAGGAAGCGGATGTAAGCGAGCTTTATAATTATTAGTGATATGACAGAAAATATTTTAGCTGCCTTTGAAGGCATATGGAGTCACAAATTAAGATCTTTTCTCACGATGCTTGGCGTAATAATCGGCATTGCGGCAATTATTACGATCGTTTCGACAATCACGGGAACGAACCAGCAGATCAAGGAAAACATTGTCGGTTCGGGAACCAATGCGGTTGAAATCAAGCTTATGCAAGGAGATAACTCCCTTGACTTAGGCTATATGGAAGTGCCGGACGGAATCAAGGTCGCAGATGAAACCTTGAGAAAAGAAATTCTTGAAATTGACGGTGTGAGCGATGTTTCGTATTACACAGAAAGAACATGGCCGGACGGTGTTTATTATTTGAATAATTCTTTTTCGGGAAACTTAAGGGGCATAGATACGCATTATTTCAATGTGAACAGCTATGAGCTCAGGGCAGGAAGGCTCTTAAGCGAAAGCGACATGGAAGGCAGAAGAAAGGTTGCGGTTGTCGACAGCACGGTTGCAAGCACTCTTTTTGAAGGTGCCGAAGCCGTGGGTTCTGTTATCGAAATAAATTCCGAGCCGTTCACGGTTGTGGGCGTTGTTTCCAAAACAAATACAAAAGAGCCTGTTATCGAAAGCGTTGATGATTATTATACCTACCAGGGTTCATCGAGCGGAAATATTTTCATACCGCTTGACAGCTGGAGCATTGTTTATCAATATGATGAGCCTGTCTGTGCGGCTGTTAAGGCTGAAAGCACCGATGAAATGACAACAGTCGGAAATCAGGCTTCGGAACTTTTGAACAATGAGCTTGTTTCAAATGATGAAATCAAATATCAGGCAGTTGACCTTCTTGAGCAGGCAGGCACGCTTCAAAATCTTACAAAAACCGCAAATACGCAGCTTATCTGGATTGCATGCATTTCTCTTATTGTCGGCGGAATCGGCGTTATGAACATAATGCTTGTTTCGGTGACAGAAAGAACAAGGGAAATCGGCCTTAAAATCGCACTCGGTGCACAGCAGGGCAAAATCAGGATGCAGTTTCTGACAGAAGCCGTTGTGCTTACTTCGATCGGCGGGTTGATTGGCGTTGCGGCAGGCATAGGGCTTGCATTTGCTTTGTCCAAAGTTATGTCGATCCCTGTTGCAATCAGTGTTCCTGCGTGTGTTATTGCGTTCATCTTTTCGATGATCATTGGTGTGGTATTCGGCCTTATGCCGGCATTCAAGGCATCAAAGCTTAATCCAATCGATGCGCTGAGGCATGAGTAGAAATTTGAGGAGGCATTTGATTGCAGATTGATTATTTTTTGTCTTATATAGATCCCGGAACGGGAAGCATGCTGCTTACCGTAATACTTGGGGTTGTTACAGCTGCCGTATTTGTTGTACGGGGGCTTTTCCTGAAATTCAAAGTCAGGCTTCAGGGAGGAAAAATCGAAGAAGACAAAAGCAAAATGCCTTTTGTGATTTTCAGCGACCACAAAAGATATTGGAATATATTTGAAAGAATCTGTGACGGGTTCGAAGAAAGAGGGCTTGAGTGCCATTATATGACGGCATCATGCGATGACCCCGCGCTTTCAAAGGAATATAAATTCGTGAAATGCGAATTCATAGGAGAGGGCAACAAGTGTTTTGCAAGGCTTAATATGATGAAGGCATATATCTGCCTTTCGACAACGCCCGGGCTGGATGTTCTGCAGTGGAAGCGTTCGAAAGATGTAAGCTTCTATGTTCATATTTATCACAGCATAGATGACAGCCGAATTTACCGCATGTTCGCACTCGATTATTACGACAGCGTTCTTACGACAGGCAAAATCCAGATTCCGACTTTGAGGAAGCTTGAAGAAATGCGAAATACGCCTGTCAAGGAAATTGAAATTGCAGGCTGCACATATATGGATTTGCTTTACGAGCGGGCAAAGGGGCTTGTTAAAAAAGAAAATTCCGTCCGCACGGTTCTTCTTGCTCCGTCATGGGGCGAAAGTGCTATACTGTCAAGGTTCGGCGAAAATATAATAAATGCTCTTGCGGCAACAGGATATAAAATCATAATAAGGCCGCACCCTCAGTCAAAGATTTCGGAAAGTGATATGCTCGATTCGCTTCAGAAAAAATTCCCGGAAAGCGATATGCTTCAATGGAATTATGACAACGACAATTTCAAAGTGCTTTCGGAAGCGGATATTTTGATTTCCGACTTTTCGGGCGTAATGTTTGATTATGCATTTATCTTTGGCAGACCATTCATATATGCCGACACATCTTTCGACAAAGCGCCTTACGAGGCTGCATGGTTTGATGATGAACCGTGGGTTTTCAGGGTTCTTCCGAAGCTTGGAAACAAGCTTGAAGAAAAAGATTTCGGAAACATAAAACAGATAATAGACCAAACAATTGCATCGAAAGAATTCAAAAAGAACATTGAAATATTGAAAGACGAAGCCTGGATGCACAGGGGAGAGTCGGCAAAAAGAACAGTGGATTATCTCGTTTCAAAATATGATGAATTAAAATCAAAAGAAAAAGAAGACCGCACTCAGTCCGATGAAAAAGGCAAAGGAAAGAAAAAGCAAAGGAAAAAAGCCAAAAGGTCTGAAATAAAAGTCTGAAATTTGGAGTATTGAAAATTGTTAGGTACAATAATTTTTAATTTAATAATTGCGCCGCTTGAATACCTCTTTGAATTGGTATTTGCGGTAGCATATCGTTTTTTTGACAACCCGATAATAATACTTGTAGCACTGAGCATTGTCGTAAACCTTTTTGCGCTCCCGCTTTACAAGCGCGCGGATGCCATCCAGGAAGAAGAAAATGCAAAGCAGGCAAAAATGGCTCATTGGGTGAATCATATAAAGAAAACCTTCAAGGGTGATGAGCGTTACATGATGCTTACAGCCTATTACAGGACTCAAAACTACAAAACTTTGCATTCTTTGAGAGGGTCTTTTTCGATTCTTCTTCAAATTCCGTTTTTTATTGCGGCATATCATTTTTTGTCGAATCTCGATCTTTTGAAAACAATGTCATTCTGGGTATTTACAAACCTCGGAGA
>CAVHKC010000070.1:608-2874 GCA_963636455.1 Ruthenibacterium lactatiformans | reverse complement strand
GACGGGCTTTTGCATATCGGCTCGTTTGATATCAACATTCTGCCCATAATCATGACTTTGATAAATGTGGGTTCTGCATATATTTACCTTAAAGGCGCCACGACAAGCCAGAAAATTCAGACTTATTTTCTGGCAGCAGCATTCCTTGTGCTCCTTTATAAGAGTCCTTCGGGCCTTGTTATTTACTGGACATGCAATCAGATTTTCTCGCTTCTTAAAAATGTCTTTATGAAGCTTGTTAAGAATGACAAGGTTTTGGGAATATGTGTTTCTGTTATAGGACTGACAGTTTTTTTTGCAGTGCTTTTAAGCGGCCATGCAGGCTCTAAAAAGAAGCTTTTGTTTATAATACTTATTCTTATCTGCTGCCAGATTCCGCTTGCCCTTGCACTGCTTAAAGGCAAAAAAAGAGAAAATCGCGAAAAAAAGCCTTTCAAGCCGGTTCCTGCCCGTGTGTTTTTTATAACCGCTTTCACGGTTACGATACTTTTGGGCGCAATAATTCCGCTTTCGGTCATAAGCTCTTCGCCTGCCGAGTTTGTAAGCGAGATAAACACTCCTTTGTCCATTGCGGCAAACAATGTTTCCTTGATGGCAGGCATATTTATCGTGTGGTGCGGAATATTTTATTATCTCGGAACACCCAAGACAAAAACAATATATGCATATATCATGTTTGCCATATTGGGTGCTTCGGTTGCCGACTTTTTCTTCTTTTCAAAGGGGCTTGGAACAATGTCCGACAGCCTTGTTTATGACAAAGCATTTTTATTCGGAACAAAACAAAAACTCGTTAATCTTTTGATCTTTGTATTGGCAATAGCCATTTGCTTACTGATTATGAAATTCTTCAAACGCTTTATGACCTATATTGTCCTTGTCTGCCTTGCGGCATCAATAGGACTTACAATAACCGACACAACAACGACCGCAAAAGTGCTCGAAACGGTGGAAGTAGAAGATGACGGCAAAATCGCACCGGAAGATGCAACGCCGCTTTTCAATCTGAGCACAAAGGGGAAAAATGTCATTGTCCTTATGATGGACAGGGCAATAAGCTCGTATATACCGGAAATCTTCAAGGAACGGGAAGAACTTAAGGAGGAATTTTCGGGATTTGTATATTATCCGAACACAATGTCTTTCGGAGCGTCAACAAATATAGCAATTCCTGCAGTGTTCGGAGGGTACGAATATACACCCGCCAATATAAATGCCCGTGCCGATGAAACGCTCAAAGACAAGCACGACGAGGCACTTTTGATGATGCCAAAGCTGTTTGGCGGCAGCGGATATGAAGTTACGGTTCTTGATCCCGCATATGCAAATTATGACAACAATTCGGATCTTTCAATTTATGATGGCCTTGAAAATGTCAAAGCCATGAAGACTATTTCAAAATACAAGTCTGTGGGAACCGAAAACATTCACAGGGCAACGGCAAAAATTCAAAGCAGAAACTTCTTTTATTACAGCTTTATGAAGGCTGTCCCGCTTTTCCTTCAGGGAAGCGTCTATGATAATGGAAATTACTGGTCGCTTTCGGATAATCTCTACACAAGCGAAAACTTCACGAACAATTATGCCGTTCTTGAACTGCTTCCGAAGCTGACAAATATCACCGATGAGGACAAGAACACGGTTCTTTTGATGAACAACGAAGCAACGCATTCCTTTACAACGCTTACTTCCGATTATGAACCGGGCGCAATCTACAAAGGTTCCGTGGTTGATTATTTCAAGTCATATGATTTCAACGGCTATAAAATTTCGATCGATGACGAAACCCGTGTGATGAGTTATCAGGTTAATATGGCGTCCTTCCTGAAATTGGGAGAGTGGTTTGCTTATCTTAAGGAAAACGGCGTTTGGGACAATACAAGGATTATCATTACGGGCGACCACGGATATGTCTTCGGTGATATGGTGACAGATGACGGCTTGGATATTGAGCGTTTCAATCCGACATTTATGGTAAAAGACTTTGATTCAAACGGCGAATTTGCCACATCCGATGAATTCATGACAAATGCGGATGTTCCGTCGATTGCAATGAACAAGCTTATAGAAAATCCCATAAATCCGGCAACGGGAAATCCCGTGAATAACGATGGCAAAAACGGAGAGCTGCTTTTAAACACTACAGCACACTGGCATATTGTAGCCGACCATGTTCCGGGTTATGTTTTCAATACATCAGACGGCGAATGGTGGCAAATGACAGGAAGAAACATATTCAAAAGTGAAAATTGGCAGCTTGCGGCAG
>CAVHKC010000070.1:0-598 GCA_963636455.1 Ruthenibacterium lactatiformans | reverse complement strand
CGATTTGTTTTCGGGACTTTTAATATTGTTCGTTTTAAACTTCTTAGTTGAATTTACGTTTCCTTGCAGCTTCAGACTTTTTCTTGCGTCTTACACTGGGCTTTTCGTAATGTTCTCTTTTTCTGATTTCCTGCTGAATACCCGCTTTTGCGCAATTTCTCTTGAATCTTCTGAGTGCGCTGTCTAAGGATTCATTTTCTTTAACAATTACGTTAGACATATGCCGGAACTGACCTCCCTCCAATTGTCTATTTGCGCTTCGCACGCTTGATAATTATAGCACAAAGAAGCGATTCGTCAAGCTGTAAAATTTATGTTTCCATCTTTGACAGTTGGAAAGATAAAAAATGGCTACACCCCAGTAAACATGGGGTTTGCAGCCATTTTTCTTTTCGTGACAATATGTGCTATATTATGATTTTTTTGATTTGATTTGTTTAGGGAAGCGCTGATTAAATAGTGCATATCCTTCCAATTTTTGTTAAAACGGTTCATGTTTTTTGCAATGCCTTTATATGCTGCTTTGCAATAGCCGAACTGTTTCTTGACTATCAGAAGATGTTTTTCTATTCCAAGATAACCAGAATCACCGTAGATG
>CAVHKC010000069.1:0-6441 GCA_963636455.1 Ruthenibacterium lactatiformans | reverse complement strand
TTCTTGCACAGTCTTGTAACCCTCGGCAAGATAGTTGATGTTTACAACGGAAAAACCTCCATCATACTTGTAGTTCGGAAGCTTGCTTATATCTTTGTTAAATGTTCCGCCTTTTACGGAGATTTTGCCGGCTGTTTCAACTTTTACGCCGCCATAAGTAAACGGATAACTCGTCATCTGAGAATAATCGCAAAGAGTCCAGTTGACAGAGTCCTCATCAACAAAGTTGAAGGTACCGCCGTTTATCTCAACACTTGCACCGTTAAAAGCATACACAGCGCCTTCACTTTTGTCCGTGCCTGTGAATGTACCGCCGTTAATGATAACCTTCGATTCTTCACCGTATACAAACACAGCAGAACCTCCGTTTGTAATGTTGTAAGTGCCGCCCTCAATAATGACCGTACCTTTTTCAACTGCAACAAAACCGTTGTCCGTATTCACCTTGACATCACTTATGGTCAGAGTTGAATTCTCATCACTGACATTGAATACACGCTGAGCGCCATCTTTTGTATTGCTTACATTTATTTCACCGCCTCCGGTTACTGTAAGGTTTGCACCTTCTTCCAGGTTAAAAGCGCCATATGTGGATTTGCATGTCAAAGTATTGCCATTTGTTTCAATTGTGACATCAGTATTGGTGGGGATTGCAACTGAATCAGTCAACACAAGGTCCTGCTTCAGGACAACATCCTTGCCTTTTTCAAGTGCATCAGTAAGGGCGTCCGTGCTTGTAACCTCAACAACAGAATACTCAGCTTTTGAATCATAAGTATTGTCATAGCTGTCATACTCAACCGTATCCTGGGTTGCAGCAACGGTGATGGCGATACCGCCGATAGAAAGACCCTCATACTTGCCGTCAGCACTCTCACGCATCTTGACAGAAAGTGTGATCGGAGCGGTTTCCGCATTTCCTTCCAAATTACCGTGTGCATAACCGTCCTCATCTGTTGAGGTCAGCACATCGTACAAAGTGCCTGCAGGAGCACCATTCATAGTCACATCAAGAACCTTTGCCAGCTCCAAATTTTCTGCGTCAGTGTCCACAGCTGTGAACAGTACCTTGTACTTGAGCGCCAAATTGCCCTCGTTTTTGATCTTAAGTGCAGGCAGACTGTAAGTACATCCGGGTTCCCAGAGAGTCGGCTGCCCTGCACCTTCGGCAGCCTTCACAAAGTTCATCGCACCTGTTTTGTCGGTGATCTTTGTCCAAGTTGCTTCTGTGCCTGTCGTGTTGTCTGCATAGTAGAGCTCAACATCAAGCGTGCCCGCCTGGATTGTGTTCACATTTGTCGAAGCTGTGTCCGTAAACCATGCAAATGTCGCACCGATAAGCATTGCAATGCATAAAAGCATTGCCGATAAGCTCATGGCAAACGCTCGATGTGTGGCTTTGCTTCGTTTTTTCTTTTCCCTTTTCATTTCAAAAATACCTTTCTTTACTGTTGTTTTTCTATCAAACCGCTGCCGTTAAACCGCACCTTTTTCAGGCTGGTTTGTGTCGCTTTCTTGCTGGTTCATGTCATCTTCTGACTGCGCCGTGCCGCTTTCCGCAGGTTCAATATTGTTCCTTGCCTGTTCTTCCTTGGTTTTGGCAATCATGAGTTCATCCAAAAGCTCCTGCCTGGTCATGTTCTCATATTGCGCTGTATCGAATGGCAAAACAGCTTTGCCGTCCGCGCTTTTTTCCGAATATTCGCCGGAACTTAAAAGCTTTTCTCTGGCTTTATACAGCCGCATGTAATCTCTTGCCGTATACAAATTTATGTCGTATTTGACCGCTGCCACAGCCTGCGACATCTCCCCTTGATAAATTCTTCGTCCGATATCCATGCGTTCTTCCTTTGTATATTTCATATGAAGTTTCCGCCTCTTTTCTTTTTCTTCAGAAATTTTTTATCAACAGTGCCTGTTTTTAATACCCTTTGTCTGCCCCTCACCCCGAAGGGTGAGAGGACTTTTTTTAAGTAAAATTATTCTGTGGCAACTTTTTTATGCATTATTCCCAATCAGCTCCCGGGGGTAATTGTCACATTTTCCACAGTATTGGATTCTTCAGCGGGGATGTAACCTCTGCCCACGACTTCTCCTAAGGTAACAGGTTGCATGGTCTCATAACCGTTTGTCAGGTCCTGGGTAACCGTTGTATCTTTGACAGTATTTCCTGTAACAACCTGATTTTGACCTCCCTCAGTTCCTACATAACCTGCCAGTCCTGCAATGTCACGATAGCCTGTAACAGAGCAGTCCTCGACTGTGCAGCCTGTAATGCTGTTGATTCCTTCATCAGCCCATCCAAGAAGAGCACCGACTTTGTCGCCGTCGTTATATCCGCCCTTTCCTTTATTCTCGGCAGGGTCCCACCATACCTTTGCGGTAACATTTGATTTTGTCACCTTGCAGCCTTCAATCGTAACAACCATTCCGTGACCGACCAATGCAGCAACATGGCCGTAGCCTGTTACAGTTGCATTATCTACATTCAGATTTTTGATAACTGAATAGTTTGCTATGCCAAAGAGTCCTGAATATCTTTTTCCTTCAGCTGCATTCACTTTGAAATTGGATATTGTATGTCCCTGACCGTCGAAAGTAACAAGACTTCCGTTGCTTCCTTTCATCATAATAGGCGTCCATTCCGCACCGTTAAGGTCGATATCACTTGTCAGCTTAATGCTCTTTCCTGCATAAGCACCGTTATCCGCATTCAATACTGAAGCAAAATAACGCAGGTCGCCTTCCGAACCGATGAGGATATTGCCCTGTGCATCTGTGTTCAGATAAGTTGCATCCTGATCGTACTTATTGTCCTTGCTGTCATATTCAACAGTATCCTGGGTTGCAATAACGGTAATTGAAATTCCGTCGATTGAAAGGCCCTGATATGCGTTGCCGACATCTTTCATCGTGCCGGAAATGGTAATAACATCCGTTACAGCATTTGCTTCAAGATTTCCTTCCAGCTTGTCAAGTTCAACTGTTTGATTTCCTACCTTCACTGTAAAATCAATTGCATCAAGCAGTTCGGCATTTCCTGTAATGCCGCTGATAGCAACCTTGTACTTCAGTGCAAGTTCGCCATTGTTCTTGATTCGGAAGCTTTCAAGGTTATAGGTTGCACCGGGTTCCCAAAGAACTTCCTGCAGCTTTCCATCTTCGGCCTTCACCCATTTCAAAGGATCCGTACCTAATGCCTCATCCTTTGTTGCATTCCAAAGCTCAACCTCAAGCGTGCCCGCTTTGATTTTGTTTACCTTGGTTGATGCTGTGTCTGTAAACCACGCAAATGTCGTGCCGATAAGCATGGCAGCACACATTATCATGGCAAGTACGCATGTAATCAGCGTTCTTTTTGTGTTTTTGCTTTTTTTCACCTTATTCCTCTCCTTAACTTTTTTAATTGGCTGTATATAATCACGGCTTCCCGTGTTTATACCGAAGCGTTTCGTTTGGCACTTCCCCTCCATTTGAAGGAACGGTCTGCCCTATCTGCGCTTTCATTCGCATGAGTTCCTGCATCATGCGCTGTGTTTCTCTGCGTTCAGCCGCAATCTTGTCCCTTTCGGCTTTTAATTCCGCCTTCTGCTCACGTTTATATTTTTTAAACAGGCGTATGCAGCGGATTCCCTCTATCAAAATCAGAACCAAAAACGGTATCAAAATGCAGACAATATATCCCGGTGTTGTCTTTAAGAACTGGAAAAATTTGCCGACCTTCGGAATATGCTTGCTGTATTTGCCAATTACATATTCGTAGGTAACGATGTTTTCATCATCTGTGTCGGTTGTCGTGCCGTAGGTTATAAAACCGGGGTTTCCTTTCTCATCTGTTGTGAGGCTCCTGATTTTATGTGTAACAACCTCTCCGTAATTGGACTCGTTTTGAGATGTATAGGCAATGATGTCGCCCTCCTTTAATGTGGAAGGATCAACTTCTTTAACAAGTACCAAATCTCCTGCGTCAAAATCGGTGGCTTTCATGGAATCAGACAAGACGATAAATGCCTTGTAGCCGAACAAATCTCTGTCGGTGCGATCAAATGTCGATACCGAAACAATGGTAAATACCATCATTCCCACGGCAATCACCACAATCAGCCACACAAATATATTGCGGATTATATTTAGTACTTTCATTCGTTCGCTCCTTAGTTGAACAGCTTATTCGGATTATTCTTTGTCTGGGTTGCCTCGGCACACAGCGTGAAGCTCAAATCTTTTCCCTGTGCTTCGTTTCCGCTGTTTTCGGGATAGTGAAAATAAACAGTCAAATCTTTTTTCTGCCCGATTTTCAAGGTATCATCTGCCGCTTGGGTATTCTTCCTTGTAAGCTCGCTTGCAGTGCCTGTGCAGATTGTTTTGTCGCCGTCCTTAACCGTTATCATGAGCACATCGGCAAGTTCACCGGAAATATTGTCGAAATATATTTTGTAATAGACCTCCCATGTGCTCTCGTTTTCAATGAAAAAGTCCCTTTTCACCGTCATGCCCGGTTCAAAGATTATTTCATCCCCTCTGATAATCGGCTCTTCATCATTCAAATTTATCTTTATTGCGCCCGTATAAAACAGGTTGTTTTGTACCGAAACTGAAGCCAGCACAATGGCAAGTGTGGTTACTACAAGGCAGACAGCCAATGCTGCGATTACGGCAATGCCTGCTGCAAGCTTCTTTTTTGTTTGGGTTTCAGTCATTTTCTTGCTCCTTCCTGCGCCTGCGTCCAAACAGCAGGAATAAAATTATGCCGCCAAAAAATGCAGCAATCACAGCCCACAGCAAAGCATTCGAGGTATCGCCTGTCTTTGGCAAAGGGTCCAGACCGCCGCTTTCGCCGCCGTCTTCTTCAACCCACCAGGTAAAATCGGCAATCAAATCCTGATTTTGATACTCATTGCCTGTGCTTGTGTCCAAATAAGCCGTGATTTCATAGCAAAGCTCATCGACAGTGCTTTTTTCTGATGACAATCTGCATGCGATATTCTCCGGCATATCAACCATCACTCCGTCATAAAGGGTTTTGCCGTCATCAGCCAATTTCACACGCACTTTCAATGCCTTTGCCAGCTTCTCATACCCTTTTTGGGCAGTGGCTTTGAAATGCACATTGACTGTGCCGTGATAGGACACCTTCACACGAAAATATTGTGTTTCGCTGTCTCCCGGGAACATATTTATGACCTGAAAAGGCACATTTTCCTCAGGCTGCTTACTGTAAAGTTCGATATTTGTTTCATTTTGGGTTTCGGCTGCAGTCGTTTGTACGGAAACTGCAACGCATATCCCGAGCAGAATGGCAAGCATGCTGATTGTTATTTTGATTTTCTTTTTGGCTTCCACTCGGTACACCCCTTTCATCAAACGCTGCAGTGGTCAAAAAAGACGAAAGCAAGAAACATATCTTGTCTTACATCGCCTTTTTTGCTCGGATTTTGCCGCCCGGCATGCAATCGTGCGTGATAAAAATGCATGCAGCCTGTCTTGGCAAAATTTCCTTCCTCTGCAAAAAGCCTATATTTCAAGCTGTTTCATAGAGTACGACACTCTGTTAAAACTCTTGCTTAAATGGCTTAAATCCTGCAGTTTTCTATTTTTATTTTTCTAAATGACACTAAAATTTGACTGCGAATAATTTCAAAAAACCGCTGCCGTGAGTTTTTCCATATTGCTTCGCTTAAGTTCCATTGATGAGTGGACATAACGCTCCAGCGTGATTGTTGTCGCAGAATGTCCCAGCACCTCGGACAAAGATTTGATTTCAAAGCCTGTCTCAACTGCTCTTGTTGCAAAAGTGTGCCTGAGTGTGTGGGCATGAACGCCCTCGAGTCCGCATTCCTTTGTATATTTCTTAATACGGTACTGCAAAGCACGCGGCTCCATATATTCTTCGGTTCCTGTAAGAACATAAGCCGCAGGATTCTTTGATTCAAAGCGGCGGCACAGCTTCACAGTCTGCTTCGTAAGCGGAATCGTCCGTGCGGAAGTATCGCTTTTGGGTGCCCCTGTCACAATGCGTGTGCGGGTTTTTCCTTCTTTTTTCGTATCATGCAGCCGCTGCAGGGTTTCGCTTATTTTCATTGTCTTTTCCGACAGGCTGATATTTTCCCATTTAAGAGCACACAATTCGCCGATTCTCATCCCCGAAAGCATCATAAGTAGCAGACCGAATTTGCATTCGTCCGTATCTTCAAGCAGATATCTGACAAATTTCTCCTGCTCTTTTTGTGAAAGAACCCTCGTTTCCCGACGGCTCTCCTTGGGATAGTTTATTTTCACTTCCGAAAAAAGCTCCGGAAACTGTGAAGAAATGTGCTTTAAAACACCGTTCAGCACGGCTAAGATATCGCAAACCGTCTTGGCTTTAAGCTTTTTTTCGAACAAAAGTTCCTTGGAAAAGGCATCTACAATTTCTGCTGTAATCCCCGTCGGAATGCATTC
>CAVHKC010000068.1:3913-6488 GCA_963636455.1 Ruthenibacterium lactatiformans | reverse complement strand
CTTTGTCGGTCCGCTTTCTGAAATTGTCGAATTCCGCAAACAGTCTTAAATACTTTTCATTGGCTTGTGCCAAAGGGTCGGACTTTTTTTCTTCTTTATCTTCTGTATCTTCCTTTTCTTTTTTATCTTCCTTCTTTGCCCACTTGAGTTTTCTTTCTTTCTTTTCGGGCTTTTCTTCTGCTTCTTCGGATTTGCCTGTTTCCTGCTTCTTTGAATCCTCTTCGGATTCCTTTTCGCTTTCGGCTTCGGCTTCATCTTCCTCGTTTGAAGCTTTGCAGGTGCTTTCTTCTTCGGACTGATTTTCGCATTCTGCCTCACGAGCCATGCACTTTTCTTCTGTTGAGTCTTCAAAATCAGGTTTCAGCGATGCTTTTATCGTTTCATCGCTTTCGCACCTAAAATCCTGAACTTCGTCAGCAGCTCCGCAGGCCATTTCTTCATTCATATCCGCCTGCCCTTTTATCTCTATCATTTCGTTTTTCCGCCTTTCTTGCCTTCCGATTTGCTTTTTTCATCTGCAAATTTCCTGTCCAAATTTCCGGTAACATCATTCAAGACTTCAACGACTTTTTCATAATCCATTCTTTTAGGTCCTATAACACCTATCTTACCGTATACGCCCTGTTCGAACTCGTATGTTGCGGTTATAACCGAGCAGTCGCTCATTGCGCCGACTTCGCTTTCGTCTCCGATATATACCTGAATTCCAGTAGTATTTTCACTTTCTGCCGCATTGTCGGAAAGCAGGTTCGTAAGGAGCTGTTTTTCTTCAAATGCCGAAATAAGCTTGCTTGCTTTGTCCGTTTCCGAAAGCTCCGGATACTTGAAAATATTCGTTGCTCCGCTTGTATATATTTTCAATCCGTCTTCGCCGCCTATTGCACCGGCGATGGCATTTATTATGTCCGTGACAAGTTCCGCACAGTCGGGCTCCTGCTCTGCAATCTTTGCTGCCGTTTCAAAACTGATTTCCCTAAGCGACAGCCCGCAAAGCGTGTTATTGAAAACAAGATTCAGCTTCAAAAGCATTTCGGCTGTAATTTCTTCTTTTGCGGCAATTATCGTGTTTTTTACGATATTTCCGTCAAGCACCACCGTGCAGAGGATTTTCTTTTCGTCCACCTGCGTAAGCTGGAGAAATTTCAGCTTATTGCGGTTTGGCTGCGGCATTGTCACCATTGAAGTGTAATTCGTGTTTGCCGCAAGCATTTTTGCCATGTCCTGAAGCACAACCTCGATTCTGTCTACTCTTTCGCCTATCTCGCTTTCAAGCTTTGAAATGTCTTTTTCTTTTTTTGAAAGCTCATCCTTCTTGGATTCGAGCATATCATCGACATAAAGCCTGTATCCCGCATCTGTCGGAATTCTTCCGGCGGAAGTATGCGGCTGGAAAATATATCCCATTTCCTCGAGGTCCGACATCTCGTTTCTGATTGTTGCCGAACTCAAATTCAAATCCGTATATTTCGAAATCGTGCGGCTTCCGACAGGCTCGCCGGTCTCAAGATAATTCTTGATTATCGCCTGAAGTATTTTTTTCTTTCTCTCATCAAGTTCCATCATCTTCTTATTTTATGCCTTAATCCCGTACCTCATCCGAATGCTCTGAAAGTTCATCTGCAGTCCGTATGTTTTTCGGTGCCGTATGGCTTTTCTGAAATATTAGCACTCAATTAAAAAGAGTGCCAACTGATAGTGTTATACTATCACTGGCACTCAAATAAGTCAACTGCTAATTGTGAAATTTCAATGAAATTCTACGCGTTTTTTTGATACTCTTCCGCAAGTTTTTTGAAAGCAGGAAGCGAGCGTTCTATCATGTCCGTTGAAACACAATAAGCGATTCTTACATATCCCTCGCAGCCGAAACTGTCGGACGGAACAAGAAGCAGCTCATATTTTTTTGCTTTTTCGCAAAAAGCCTTTGCGTCTGCTTCCGGTGCCTTCACAAAAAGGTAGAAGGCTCCGTCCGGATGCACGCATTCAAATCCGTATTCGCTAAGCGCCCCGTAAAGCAAATCCCTGTTTTTCTTATAAACGGAAATATCACCGGTTTCACCAAGGCATGAGCTTACAACCCTTTGCATCATGGAAGGTGCACAGACATATCCTAAGGCTCTTCCCGCTCCGCAGACTGCCGCATAAACATCGTCATGGTCCTCGCATTCGGGGCCTACCACAATATATCCGATTCTTTCACCGGGAAGCGAAAGCGACTTGCTGAAGGAATAGCACACGAGCGTATTTGCATAAAAATTTATCAAATAAGGCACTTGTGCCTCGCCGTAAACAAGCTCCCTGTACGGTTCGTCGGAAATCAAAAAGATTGCATGGCCGTACTCGTTTTGCTTTTCCGAAAGAAGTTTGCAGAGGCGTTCAAGCATATCAGCCGAAAGCACCGCACCTGTCGGATTATTCGGAGAATTTATGATGACTGCTTTGGTATTTGCGTTCAAAGCATTTTCCAATGCTTCGAAATTTATCATGAAATTTTCGTAATCGGGTGAAACTTCCACAAATTTTGCTCCCGCTTCCTCCGAAAAAACCCTGTATTCCGGAAAGAACGGTGCAAAGG
>CAVHKC010000068.1:0-3903 GCA_963636455.1 Ruthenibacterium lactatiformans | reverse complement strand
GAATTAACAAGTGCATTAAGCGAAATCGTAAGCGATGCCGCTGCCCCACAGGTCATGTAAATATCGTCTTTTCCGACGCCTGCCGCAAATCTGTTGTTGATATCTTCTGCGATTTTGCTTCTTACATCTTCTGCACCCTGAGCGGATGTATAACCGTGAAGCAAAACGGGGTCTGCACTTTTAAGCAGGCTTTCCATTGTGCTGCTTACTTTTTTCGGTGTCGGCACATTCGGATTTCCGAGGCTGAAATCAAAAACATTTTCTCTTCCGATTTCTTTTGCTCTTTGATTTCCGTACTCAAACAACTCCCTGATGGCCGAACGGACTTTGCCCAGTGCCATCTTTCCTTCATTCACACTGCTCATTCTACTGTCTCGATTCCGTTTTCCTTAAGCAATTTTTCGGTTGTTGCCGTGTCGTCTGTTCTTACAACCATCATTGCTTTTTCCTGGGGTGCCGTAAGCACCGCATACATATATTCCATATTTATGTCGCTTTCGTCCAAAATAGCAAGCACCTTGGCAAGCCCGCCCGGTTCATCCGGAACTTTGAACGCACACACCTCTCTTACAGAAGCTGTCTGACCCGCCTGCGTAAGCACCACAAGGGCTTTGTCGGGATCGTCCGGAATTATCCTTGCGATTCCGTAATCTTTTGTGTCTGCCACGGTAAGGGCTTTCAAATCGATTTTGGCATCGGCAAGCACCCTTGCAAGATCAGACAAAGTGCCCTTTTTGTTTTCCAAAAAAACCGATAATTGTTTTACTGCCATGATACCCTCCTTAATCAAGCAAATTACGCTTGTCTATGACTCGAACCGCCTTGCCTTCGCTTCTTGCGATTGTCTTGGGCGGAACAAGATGAACATTCGGAAGAATTCCCAGCATATCCTTCATCGCACTTCTTAATGCCTTTTCTTTTGCCTCTATGTTCTTTACCGTATCGTCAAAGAGACCTGACGGGAATTCTGCATATATATCAAGTATATCAGAATTATTGACACGTGATACCTCAATTTGATAATTATCCGTGAAATTCTCCTGCAAAAGCACGGCTTCAATCTGGCTCGGGAACACATTCACGCCCTTGATTATCAGCATGTCATCCGACCTTCCCATCGGCTTTCTCATTTTGATAAGTGTTCTTCCGCACGAGCATTTTTCGCGTGAAAGAATGCATATATCCCTTGTGCGGTAGCGAAGCATGGGGAACGCTTCTTTGTCGAGGCATGTGAACACAAGCTCGCCTTTTGAGCCTTCCGGAAGCACTTCTTCCGTATCGGGGTCGATGACCTCCGCCAAAAAGTGGTCTTCGTTTATGTGCATTCCTGTCTGCTCTTCGCATTCAAATGCAACGCCGGGACCTGAAATTTCTGTGAGTCCGTAAATATCATAAGCCTTGATTCCCAGATTGGCTTCAATCTCACGGCGCATCTCGTTTGTCCACGGTTCTGCGCCGAATATGCCGCATTTAAGCGGAATCCGATCTGGCGTGTAGCCTTGCTCCTTTAAGGTTTCTGCGATATAAGATGCATAAGACGGCGTGCAGCAAAGGCATTTTGCCTGAAGATCCATCATGAACATAATCTGGCGGTCGGTGTTTCCCGAAGACATCGGAAGCGTGAGGCTTCCCAATTTGTGAGAGCCGTCATTCAAGCCCGCACCGCCCGTGAAAAGTCCGTAGCCATAGGCAACCTGCACCACATCTTCTTTTCCGACGCCTGCGGCAACAAGTGCCCTTGCACAGCAATCCGACCACAAATCAATATCATGCTGTGTGTAAAATGCAATAACCCTTTTTCCTGTCGTTCCCGATGTGGAATGGATTCTGACACAGTCGGAAAGCGGCTTTGCAAGCATTCCGTAAGGATATGCATCTCTTAAATCATATTTTGAAATAAAAGGCAGTTTATGAAGGTCTTCGATGCCTTTTACATCCTCGGGCTTAACGCCTTTCTTGTCCATCAGATTCCTGTAATAAGGGACATTTTCATAAACATGCTTAACCTGTTTTACAAGTTTTTCTGACTGAAGTTCTTTGATCTTGTCAGCCGGCATTGTTTCAAATTCCGGCTGAAAATACTTTCTTTCTCCCATAAGCTCCTCTTGATTTTTATATTTGCGCAAAGCATTTTGTCCATTTTCACGCTTTGTGCCTTTTCTAACAACTGCTTATTTTGACCGCCCTAATACAAATGCCCTTTTGTTCATTTCGGCAAGCTTGGGCTTTACGGTCTTTTCTATTGCGGCAAGCCACTTTTCTTCCGGAATATCGAAATATTTCGACAGTCTTCCCATAAGGACGATATTGACACATTTTGAATTTCCCGCTTCAAGCGCAAGGCTTAAAGCGTCCGTAGCGTCCACAAATATTCCCTCGGATTTCATTTTTTCAAGAATATCGTGGGGATATTGTGCCGCACCTGTAATCACAGGCATTGGGTCAATCTCCTGCGAATTGACAACGATTTTTCCGTCCGGTTTCAGGCATTTTGCGTATCTTGCCGCTTCTATTTTTTCGAATGAAACGATAAAATCCGCTTCGCCTTCTTCTATGATCGGAGAGTAAACTTTTTCTCCCGCACGCACATATGTCACGACAGAGCCGCCTCTTTGGCTCATCCCGTGGACTTCGGAAATTTTGACATCATAGCCTTCATCGCCCAAAAGCCTTCCCAAAAGTTTTGAGGCAAGAAGCGAACCCTGGCCTCCGACGCCAACAATCATTATATTATAGCTGTTCATCTTATTCACCTCCCAAAGCCTTGAATGCGCAAAGCTGTGTGCAGACTCCGCAGCCTGTGCAAAGTGTGCTGTCAATCGAAGCCTTGTTTTCCTTCATGCTGATTGCAGGGCAGCCAATCCTCATGCATGCTTTGCATGATCTGCACTTGTCTTTGTCGACTTTATAAGGCGGATTTGTTTTTACCTGCTTAAGCAGTACGCACGGACGCCTTGAAATTACGACTGACGGCTCGCTTGCCGCAAGTTCTTCTTTTATCACGTTTTCTGTTGCCTTAAGGTCATAAGGATCCGTAACCCTCACTCTGTTTATGCCAAGTGCATGACAGAGTTCTTCAAGATTGATCTTGGTTGCGGGCTCGTTTTTGATATTGAATCCCGTTGTGGGATTTTGCTGATGGCCCGTCATGCCGGTCGTTGAATTGTCAACAATTATAACCGTTGAATTTGTCGCATTATATGCGATGTTTGCAAGCCCTGTCATGCCGGAATGCATGAAGGTTGAATCACCTATGACACCTACCGTTTTTGCTTCCGACTCCTCGCCTCTTACTTTGTTGAAGCCGTGAAGTCCGGAAACCGAGGCACCCATGCAAAGAACGGAATCGATGGCATTAAGCGGTGCGGCAGAGCCAAGCGTGTAGCAGCCGATATCTCCGATTGCCGTAAGCTTTAATTTTGACAAAACATAAAACAAGCCTCTGTGCGGGCAGCCCGGGCACATAACAGGCGGTCTTACGGGAACATCCTGCGCCTTGCAGTGTGCAAGCTCTTCTTTACCCAATGCTTTTGCAACCATTGCCTGTGAAAATTCTCCCGTAATGGGGAAAAGCGATTTCCCTTCAGGGCTTAAGCCTATTGACTTGCAGAAGTTTTCGATAAAAGGGTCAAGTTCTTCTACGACAACAAGTCTTTCGACCTTGCCTGCAAATTCCTTTATAAGATTTTCGGGGAGCGGATAAATCATGCCGAGCTTCAAAACGCTTACGCTGTCTTTGAAAACTTCTTTCACATATTGATAGCAGGTTCCCGATGTGATGATTCCGATTAATTTGTCATCTGCATATTCTGCTTTGTTTATTTCGCAGTGTTCTGCATATTCCTTCAAATCCGCCATTCTTTGCTCCACAAGCGGATGCTTTTTTATGGCATTTGCGGGAGC
>CAVHKC010000067.1:0-6506 GCA_963636455.1 Ruthenibacterium lactatiformans | reverse complement strand
CATGTGCATATATCTGCGAGCATCCGTGCGAGGCACGATGCAGAAGGAGTATGATTGACAATCCAATCAACATAAAGGGACTCAAAAGATATGCGGTTGAGCACGCCGGAAAGACTGAAAAATGCAAAAAAGCACCTGCGACCGGAAAGAAGGTTGCGGTTGTGGGCGGAGGTCCTGGCGGACTTTCGGCAGCTTTTTATCTGGCTCTTATGGGGCATTCGGTCACAGTTTATGAAAAAAGAAAGCAGCTGGGAGGAATGCTTCGCTACGGAATTCCCAGCTACCGCCTTCCAAGAAAGGTCTTGGATGATGAAATAGAGGCAATAATTTCTCACGGAATAGATGTGAAGCTCAATGTCGATGTGGGAACGGAGATCGGATATGATGAGCTTCAAAGGAAATTCGACTGCCTTTATCTTGCGATCGGAGCACACACATACAAAAAAGCGGGAATCGAAGGCGAAGACTGTGAAGGAGTTCTTTCGGCAGTTGAGCTTTTAAGAAAAATCGGCGACAACGAAATGCCCGATTTCACAGGGCTTAAGATTGCTGTAATAGGCGGAGGAAATGTTGCAATGGACGTAACCCGCTCGGCAATAAGACTGGGCGCAGAAAAGGTTACCTGCGTATACCGCCGCAGGACAGAAGACATGACGGCGCAGAAGGAAGAAATCGAAGGTGCGATTGCAGAAGGTGCAGAGATTCTCACGCTTCATTCACCGACAAGAGTTGAGGCAGACAAAAACGGAAAATGCGTTGGACTGTGGGTCCAGCCCCAGGTTATAGGTGAGGTTGAAGGAATTCGTCCCAAACCGTACAATGCCAATCTTCCGGAGCAGCTGCTTCCTGCAGACCTTGTGATTGTCGCAGTCGGACAGGGCATAGAAACATACGGATTTGAAGAAAGCGGAATTCAGATAAAGCGAGGAGGAACGGTGCTTGCCGATTCGACGACAAAACTTCCGGAAATGCTTGGCGTGTTTGCCGGAGGAGACTGCGTGACAGGCCCCGCAACGGTAATCAGAGCAATTGCGGCAGGAAAGGCAGCCGCCGCCAACATAGATGAATATTTGGGATTCCGCCATGAGATTACGGCAGATGTGGAAGTTCCCATGGCAGGGTTTACTAACCTTGCAGGCAGAGGAAGAGTGAATCTGAAAGAACTTCCGGCAGATGAAAGAAGAAAGAATTTCAGCTGCATAGACTGCTCTATGACCGAAGAGGAAGCAAATCAGGAAGCAGGAAGGTGCTTAAGGTGCGACCACTACGGATATGGAAATCTGAAAGGAGGCAGAGTTCAGAAATGGTAAATATCACGATAAACAACAAAGAACTTTCGGTTCCTGAAGGCTCAAGCATTTTTGAAGCGGCAGAATCGAACGGAATTCCCATTCCTCACCTTTGCTATCTGAAGGATTTGAACGAAATCGGCGCATGCCGCATGTGCATGGTGGAAATAGAAGGCACGGAAAGGCTTTCGCCCGCTTGCAACACATATGTTGCGGAAGGCATGAAGATAAAAACAAATTCCGCAAGAGTGCGCCTTGCAAGGCAGACAAATTTAAGGCTTATATTGTCGCAGCACAATTCGGACTGCACGGTCTGCATAAGGAACAGAAACTGCGAGCTGCAGAAGCTTTCGGCGGATTTGAATATTCATTTTCAGCCTTATAAGGTTGAACCGGAAAAATCAAATGTCGATTTGGGTGCGCCTGTTGTGCGAGAAGCAAGCAAATGCATCAAATGCATGAGATGTGTTCAGGTCTGCGACAAAATTCAGACAATGAACATCTGGGATGTTTCGGGCACAGGCTCACATGCCACGGTGGATGTTGCATATAACAGATATATAAAAAATACCGACTGCACATTCTGCGGACAGTGTGTAACACATTGCCCAACAGGAGCACTCACAGTCAGAGACGATACAGGAAAAGTCATAAAAGCATTGGCAGACCCCGAAATCATAACCGTTGTTCAGGTTGCACCCGCAGTGCGTGCGGCTTGGGCGGAAAGCTTCGGGCTGAACAAAAAAATCGCAACTCCCGGAAGAATGGTTGCTGCGCTTCGTTCGCTTGGATTTGATTATGTTTTTGACACAAATTTCGCAGCCGATCTTACTATCATGGAGGAAGGCTCGGAATTTTTGGAAAGATTCACAAGGAAGAGCAAGCACCGCTGGCCGATGTTCACATCGTGCTGTCCGGGATGGGTGCGTTTCATCAAGTCGCAGTATCCCGATTATGTCTGCCAGCTTTCGACCGCAAAATCACCGCAGCAGATGTTCGGTGCGGTCACGAAATCATATTTTGCAAAGAAAATAGGCGTCGATCCGCAGAAACTGTTTTTGGTTTCCGTAATGCCCTGCGCCTCGAAAAAAGCAGAGTGCGAGCTTCCGACAATGAAGGATGCGGGAACATTCAGGGATGTGGATATTGTTCTTACAACAAGGGAAATGACACGTTTGTTGAGAAGCGACAATGTCGTTCCGGAAGACCTCAAGGAAGAAGAATTTGACAGCCCATTGGGAAGCGGAACAGGTGCGGCGGTAATTTTCGGAGCCTCGGGCGGTGTTATGGATGCGGCACTGAGAAGCGCATATTATCTGGCAACAAGGAAAAATCCTGACCCCGATGCATTCAAAAAGGTGAGAGGCGTTAAAGGCTGGAAAGAAGCAACATTTGAAATTCCGGGTGCGCAGGAAGTGCATGTTGCGGTTGTTTCCGGGCTTGGAAATGCAAGAGCTTTGATGGAATCAATCGACAACGGAGAGGTCGAATATGATTTCGTGGAAGTGATGGCATGCCCCGGCGGATGTGCGGGAGGCGGCGGCCAGCCCATACACGAAGGCTGCGAGATGGCAGAAAGCAGAGGCGACATTTTGTGGGATATCGACAAACACTCCAAAATCCGCTATTCGCATGAAAATCCCGATGTTCAGGCGCTTTATAATGAATATCTCGGAAATCCGCTTGGCGAAAAATCGCACGAATTGCTTCATACCGACCATGAAGCATGGGATGTTCCGAGCGCAAGCAAACAAAATTAAAGCCTCAAACCGTGCCTGAAACGCTCAAATAGAGAGTGTTTCAGGCATGGAGGAAAAGAGTATTATGAAAAAAGAAAATATCTTTATTTCCACTATTGCAAAAGATGCAAAAGAAACGGCAGAAAAATACGGGCTTGGCCTGGAAATTGCCGAATACTGCACGGCATGGAACATGGATGAAAAGTTTGCCGAAACCAATGATGCGGTTTTGGAAAAAACAAAAAAAACCGACAGATTGGTGCTTCATGCGCCGTTTAGCGAACTTTTTCCCAGTGCAATAGATAAAGAAGTAAGGAAAATTGCCGCAAAAAGATACAGGCAGGCAATTAATATTGCAGAAAAATACAATGCAAAAAAAGTGATAATCCATGCAGGCTACAACGAAAGGCTTTACTATCCTGTTTGGTTTACCGAGCAGTCGGTTGTGTTTTGGAATGAATTTTTCAAAGACAGCTTTTGGAAATTAAAAGAAAAGTCCGGTGCTGAAATTGAAATAGTTTTGGAAAATGTTCTGGAAACCGAGCCCGAAATGCTTACGGACATTTTAAAAGCCGTGAACCATGAAAGGCTTAAAATGTGTCTGGATATAGGGCATGTCAATGCTTATTCGAAAATCCCTGTCGAAGAGTGGCTTGAAAAATGTGCAGAATATATCAGCCATTTTCATATTCATAATAACGACAAAAGCTTTGATACGCATAACGCACTTTTTGACGGCAGCATTGAGATGGAGGATTTTTTGAAGCAAGCAGATTTGCTTTGCCATGACGCAACTTTCACTCTTGAGGTTTTGGAGGCACTGCCTTCGGTTGAGTGGATGGAAAAGAAGGGCTTGATATAACTTAATATCAGGAAAAAGAAATTTGCGACTAAAGACTGAGATTTTCTTTACTTAAATAAAGGATATAAAAGACAGAGGATATCTTTGCAAAATTTTGCAAATGAAAGAAAAATTCGGATTTTTGAAAAAACAGCAGAGTACAAAAGAAAGAGAGCATATTAGCTACGGAAGATTTTAAAGAACCTGAAGAAGAACTTGAAGAATATTTGAAAAAAGTGATGCCGCTTGATGAGGCTGCGATGAAAAACGCCGAAGAGCTTCAGGCAAGGCTTGCAAAGCCGCCCGGAAGCTTGGGAAGACTGGAGGAATTTTCAATCCGACTTGCGGGGATCACAGGAAATGTTCACAATCAAATAAACAAGACGCAGCTCTTGGTTTTTGCGGCAGACAACGGCGTGGTGGAAGAAGGCGTTTCGAGCGCACCCCAAAGCGTCACGCTCAAACAGACAATAAACCTAACCCGTGCAAAAACAGGTGCCTCCGTTCTTTGCAAAAGCTTCGGCTGCGGCATAACCGTTTGCGATATCGGGGTTAATGCAGACATCAAAGAACCGGCGGTATTGAACAAAAAAATCGCATACGGAACGAAAAATATCGCAAAAGGCCCTGCAATGGAAAGAAAGCAGGCAGTTAAAGCCGTGCTTACGGGGATTAAGCTTGCCGAAAGCACACAAGCAGATGTGATTGGAATCGGCGAAATGGGAATCGGAAACACAACAACATCTGCGGCTGTTGTGGCGGTGATTGAAGGGCTTGACCCGGAAATAATCACGGGCAGAGGAGGAGGCATTACAGAAGAAGCCTTCAAAAAAAAGAAGACCACGATAAAGCGTGCAATAGAAATAAATAAGCCTGACCGCAGCGATATTTTGGATGTGCTTTCAAAAGTGGGAGGCTTTGATATTGCCGCAATGTGCGGAGCTTTTATCGGGGCGGCAGCATCAAAAAAGCCGGTTGTTATCGATGGATTTATTTCTGCGGCAGCGGCACTTTGCGCCGTAAGAATGTGCCCCTTGGTGAAAGAATATTTGATTCCGGGGCATAATTCGTGCGAACCGGGATATAAAAAAACAATGGAAGCGCTGAAGCTTAAGCCGATCTTTGATTTGGACATGAGGCTCGGAGAAGGAAGCGGCTGTCCGCTTGTTTTTGAAGTGCTCAAGGCTTCATGTGCAATCATAAATGATATGGCAACATTTGACGAAGCCGATATAAATGATGATTATCTGGATGAAATACGCCAAAACGGGGGATTTTAAGCATGAAGATTTTCATTTCGGGCGGAGCAAAAAGTTCAAAAACATCGCTTGCGCAGACGCTTGCAGTCAAGCTTTCAAACGGCGGAAAACACTACTATGTGGCGACAATGATTCCCACAGATGATGAAGACAGGAAGCGCATTGAAATGCACATCAAGGACAGGGAAGGGCTCGGCTTTGAAACCTTTGAATGTGCCGAAAATTTTTCGAAAGCGGTAAAGGCCCTGGACAGCAAGGCTGTTTTTTTGTTTGACAGCGTCACGGCATATGTCCAGAATGCGATGTTTCCAGC
This sequence comes from Ruthenibacterium lactatiformans, assembly GCA_963636455.1. Lineage (GTDB taxonomy): Bacteria > Bacillota > Clostridia > Lachnospirales > Lachnospiraceae > RGIG5612. The sequence goes on along the minus strand of CAVHKC010000067.1, from coordinate 1,065 downwards.
AGAAAAAAACTATGAGCCCGATTTTGAAGCCGCAAAAAAATGTGCAAAAGATTTGCTTGAGGCGGCAGATGAGGTTGAAAATATTATTTTTGTAAGCGACTATATATACTCGGATGCGGAATTTTACGATGACCTCACGCAAAAATATCGAAAAATTCTGGCAGAAACAGACAGAAAGCTTGCCGCAGAATGTGACACTGCAATAGAGGCAGTCTGCGGTTCGTATGTTGCGCATAAAGGAGAAATGCCTAAATGAAAAGCATGGTTCACGCTTTTGTTATGTGTCAGAGCATGTTTTGCGCAATTCCGTTCCCGTGCAGGGTATGGGATGAAAAAGCACGGAATAAAATGCTTCTTTTTCTGCCTTTGATCGGACTCGAAATCGGCGCGCTTTGGCTGCTTCTTGCATGGCTTTGCCTTCTCCTTGAAATTCCGAAGCTTGTTTCGGCACTGCTTCTTTGCATATTGCCTTATATTCTTTCGGGCTTTATCCATTTGGACGGATTTATGGATGTGACGGATGCGTGCAGATCCATGAGAAACCTTGAAAAGAGAAGAGAGATCCTCAAGGATTCGCATGTGGGAAGCTTTGCGGTAATCGGGGTTGTTATTGTAATGCTTGCGCAGTTTGCTTTTTTCGCATCCGCACCGCAAGATGCAAAAATTCTGATTCTGCTTTTTATTCCGGCGGTAAGCCGCTGCTGCTCGGTGCTTGCAATCAAATGCATGAAACCGATTTCGGAAAGCCAATATGCAAGATTAAAAAAGATACCTTCGCATATAGCGGCGACTTTGGCGGCATTTGTGGTCTTTCTTGCTTTGGGATTAATATTATGCGGAAAATACGGCTTTGCAGGCGTGGCATGTGCATTGGTTTGCTGGCTTGCAATATGGAGAGGTTCTGTGTCGCTTGGCGGCATGAACGGAGATATTTCGGGATATGCAATTACGCTCGGAGAACTTGCAGGTGTGATTGTTTATGCGATGGTGTGAAAAATGGATTTGATTATCGGCGGAGCTTATCAGGGAAAAACGGATTTTTCAAAGGAAAAATACGGTCTGAAA
>CAVHKC010000066.1:2322-6564 GCA_963636455.1 Ruthenibacterium lactatiformans | reverse complement strand
GTTCATCTCTGTCGATGAGGCTTTTGTTTAATTCTTCAATTGCATCCTGCCTGTTTATGATTTCTTTCTCGTCAATCAGCGGCTGTTCGATAAACGAGCGCAGGCGTCTTGCACCCATAGCCGTCTTTGTTTTGTCGAGAACCCACAAGAGGCTTCCTTTCTTGTTTTTTTCACGCATCGTTTCCGTAAGCTCAAGATTTCTTCTTGTTGCCGAATCGATGAGCATATATTTTTTCGAAGAATAAGTTTTTATTTTATTCAGAAAAGAAAGGCTTGTTTTTTGCGTTTCGTAAAGATATTTCAAAAGCGCTCCGATGCTTGGAATGCAAGGTGCGTAATCTGCAAGCCCAAGGCCTGTAAGGTCTATAACACCGAAATGTTTTTTTATGATATCAATGGCTTCGTTTTGGCTGAAATAGGAGTCTTCTAAGGCACCGCACATTATTCCCTGTTTGTCTTTAAGATATGAAAAGTCAATCGGTGCCATCAAAAATGCCTGATTGTAGATTAATTCGGCAACCGGAAATTTGTTAATCTCATCCATAAGCATTTTTTCCGATTCGACATAGGTGGTGAGGAAATCTCCGGTTGTGATGTCTGCAAGAGAAATCGCATAATAATCGCCTGCATAATAAACGCACATCAGATAATTGTTTTTGTCATCGTCAATTGCAAGACTGTTTGTATTTGTTCCGGGAGTAACGATTTTTATAACTTCTCTTTTAACAATTCCTTTTGCGCACTTTGGGTCTTCGACTTGTTCTGCGATTGCAACTTTATATCCTTTTGAAACAAGCTTATTCAGATACATATCAACCGCATGGAACGGAATGCCGCACATGGGCGCACGCTCTTCAAGGCCGCAGTCTTTTCCTGTCAGCGTGATTTCAAGTTCTTTTGAAGCCTTAAGTGCATCTTCAAAAAACATTTCATAAAAATCACCGAGCCTGAAAAAAAGCAGACAATCGGGATACTGTTTCTTTGTTTCAAGATATTGTGTCATCATCGGTGAAAGTGCCATTATGCAAGTTCTCCTATATAATAAAATCCGCAGGGCTCAACAAGTCTTACATCAACAATTTTTCCGATAAGGTCTGAGCCTCCTTTGAAGTGAACGACTGCATTGTTTGAAAGCCTGCCTGTCACAAGCGAAGAATCCTTGGGGTTTATTTCTTCGACCAGAACATCCATCACCATACCGGCGTATTTTTGAGTTTGTTCTTTGGAAATTTCATTTACAAGCTTAATAAGCGTATCCATACGCTTAGAAGAAACTTCTTTGGGAATCTGGTCGGGCATATTTGAAGCCCTTGTCCCCGTTCTTTTTGAGTATATGAAAGTAAAGGCACTGTCAAAATGCGCCTTTCTTACGACATCTAAGGTCTCTTCGAAATCTTCTTCTGTCTCGCCCGGGAATCCGACAATAATATCCGTCGTTATCGATACATCAGGTATTTCACGGCGAATCTTATAAACCAAAGACAAATACTCTTCTTTAGTATAATGCCGGTTCATTTCAGCCAAAATCCTTGAGCTTCCGGACTGCAGCGGAAGATGAATATGCCTGCAGATTTTTTCGGAGTTTTTTATAGTTTCTATTAATTCGTCCGAAAGATCTTTAGGATGTGAAGTCATAAAACGGATTCGCTTTATTCCTTCGACACCTTCTGCCATCCGCAAAAGCTTTGGGAAATTTACTTCCTCAAAAGAGCTGTTTTCGACAGATAAACCCTCATTCTCAATTGACACTCCCTGTTGCTTATCAGGATCCAAAATAAATTTTTTACCATAAGAATTTACATTCTGCCCCAAAAGCAGAATCTCCCCTATTCCTTGATCTGCTAATTTATTTACTTCCTCTATAATATCCTTCGGCAGACGGCTTCTCTCACGCCCTCTGACAAAAGGTACTATGCAATAGCTGCAGAAATTATCGCAGCCGTACATAATATTCACGCCCGCCTTGAATTCGCTTTTGCGAACGGACGGCAGATTCTCAACGGTTTTCAAAGCCTCATCGAGAATCTCGATCTGCATTGACTTGCTGCAAAAATGTAAAAATAATAATTCAGCAAGCTTGTAGATATTGTGTGTGCCGAAAATAATATCAACAAAACCGAAGCTCTTTTTTATTTTCTCGACTACTTCGGGCTCCTGCATCATACATCCGCAAAGAGCAATTACCATTTCCTTATTTTCAGACTTATAACCCTTAAGAACACCAAGCCTGCCATATACCCTGAGATTTGCATGTTCCCTCACAGTACATGTGTTGTAGAGAACAAAATCCGCATCTTCCGAATCCGTCTCTTCATACCCTATCTGTGTGATAATACCCCTAAGCTTTTCAGAATCCTTAGCATTCATCTGACAGCCGAAAGTATTTATGCACGCAGTAGGATTATAACCCATTCTTTCTCTTTTGTCATCAATTATTTTCTTATTTTGACTAATAAAATAAAATTGCCTCTCGGGTTCTGTAAGCGGCGCTTCTTTCATTATCTTTTCTTTTTCCTGTTCAGAAATATAAATAGCAGTCATTGTTGTTTGCACATCCTAATCTGTATTTGCCTTTTTCGTTCATAATCATTTTCAAATCCGGGCACCTGAAAGCAGCGGTTTTTCTGTTTTCATTTGATTTTGCAATGATAAGCTTTCCCACAACATCAAGGAAATCATATTCCATACATGAAAGGTCGAACTCCATCGTGCGAAGATTCAAAAAGACTGTTTCCTTCCCCGAAAAGCTCCTCGCATATGGCGTATTGTTTATAATATAAGCCGCATCGGGCCTTTTTTTATCAATGTTTTTATTTACGCAGGTAAAATTTTCCTGCGTTTCAATATTGTAAAAAATCGATTCCGAAGAATTTTCATTTTCATCAACGGCAGTTAAGTAAACAAAGCCTTCTTTATATTCGGGGCCGATAATATATTTGTCGTAAAAAGCCGAATAAATAAGCTGCATGTCCATCGTGCGGTTTCCAAGCGATAAATCTGCGATAAACTTTTGAGGCGTGTTAAGGAAAACAGCCTCGATCGGCACATTCTTTTCGGCCGCTTTGGCTTCTTTGATATTGTCCGTTTCTTTATATGTGAAGCCCGTTTTAATCATGATTTGAGTTTTTGAAACGGGTATTATTGAATAAAGCCCGTTTTTCACGATATTTTCATCCGCAACGGCAATTTCTTCGCCTGTATCCAAATTGACAAGAAGCTGCGAAAATTCTCTTCTTTTTATTCCGTTTTCTTCAAGCCGCTTTTCTTTCTGAATTATCATAAAGCTTTCGGAAAGGACAAAAAATATCATACGCATTTTCGCGTCCTTATCTTCCGCCGCTTTATAAGAATATATTAAAGTTTCTTTCGCATTTTTAATATTATATTTGTATATGCTTATGAAGCCTAAAGCTTTTTCACCGTCAATTGCGGCATAATAAACATCCTCGCTTTCCCAAATGGCATTTTTGACTGTGGCAGGTTCTGCGATGATTTTTCCCTTGCCTATGCCTGAAAGCGTATTGTCTGAAGGATTGTAAAGGTCAAGCGCATATGTATTGTCCTCTTTTGTGCACTCCAAAACACACCCGCCGACAGGCTTTGCATATAAAAGATTTTTTCTGCTTTTTATCTTGTATATATTCATCTAAGCTTACTTGTATGTTTATTTATTTAAATGCTTTCCCGCATTTATGTATGTGCCTTCAAAAATTCACTGATTTTTAAAAGGCTCACTCACCTATCGAAAATTCCGAAAAATTGTAGACAGGTGCGCCGTTTGCGGCAAATAAAGTTCCTGTTTCTTCGCCTTTCAAAACACTTGTCAAGTTATCTAAATTATTGGAATTTGTTATAACCATATCAATCCCCGAACCACACGCAATAAGTGCCGCTTCGATTTTGGATGCCATGCCGCCCGAACCGTAGCGTGTTCCGGTCGTCTTTTTTCCCATGTTTATGATATCTTCCGAAATAAAGTCAACTTTGTTTATAAGCTTTGCATTGGGATTTTTCCTCGGGTCGTCATCATATAAGCCGTCGATATCGGACAAAATAACCAAAAGGTCAGCGTCCACAAGCTTTGCAACAAGAGCCGAAAGGCAGTCGTTGTCGCCAAATTCGATTTCTTCTGTTGTTACCGTGTCATTTTCGTTTACAATCGGAACTGCGCCGAGCCTCAAAAGGCCGTTGAAAGTATTTGCCGTATTCTGCCTCGTGTGCTTGCTGTGGAAAGTATATCTT
>CAVHKC010000066.1:0-2312 GCA_963636455.1 Ruthenibacterium lactatiformans | reverse complement strand
CAATCTGATTGTATTCCATGAAAATTTTCTGATAAACAGTGATAAGCTGTGCCTGGCCTATTGATGCGCAAGCCTGCCTGAGTGCCAAATCAAGCTCATGCTCGTCAAGCCGCATGAGATTCCTTCCGGTTGCGATTGCACCGGAAGATACAAGAATCACGTCTTTTCCCTTGTTCTTCAAGTCCGTTAAAATCCGCACAAGCTTTTCGATTTTCATAAGATCCATCTTTTTTGTGTCTGTGTGGAACAAAGAAGATGAACCGATTTTAATTACAATTCTTTTTTTATCGCTGAAATCGCGCATAATCTGACCTCTCGGTAATTTAAATTTGCTTTATTGCTTTTATATTCACAAGGCTTACCTTGGATAAACCGTTTAAAAACAAAGCAGCTGTGGCTGAGTGTTTGCTTTGCTTTTTTACGCACGGATATTATAAGTTACTTTCAAAAGATAAAATGTATATTTATGCCTTTTAATTCACATAAAATTTGACATATCATCTGCAGAATCAGGTCTTAATCTTCTGTAAATTTCTTCGAATACTTTTATTCCGTCTATTGCTGCGCTTGTGATCCCGCCTGCATAACCTGCACCTTCGCCGCATGGGAAAATGCCTTTTATGTTTGATTCGAAATTTTCGTCTCTTAAAATTCTCAAAGGCGATGAAGTTCTTGTCTCGCATGCCGCAAGCAAAGCATCGGGCATATCAAAGCCTTTGATTTTTTTTGCAAATTCAGGAATTGCTTCTTTTATCGGAGTGCTTAATTCTTCTGGGATTATCTTATTCAAATCAAAAAATTCGTATTCGCCTTTAATCATGGGCTCTTGCATAGGTGTTTCTTTGCAATCTTCCCTCACAAAATCCTTATAATACTGAACAGGGATTTTCCCTTTGCATGCGTCAAATGCTTTTTCTTCAAGCATTCTTTGATATTCTATATTTTCATGCGGATCTTCTGAAGGCTTTATGCCCACAACAATTGCCGAATTTGCATATTCTGAATCCCGCTTTGAATAGCTCATACCGTTTATGCAAAGCCTGTTTTCTTCAGATGAAGAATTTACAACAAACCCACCCGGGCACATGCAGAAAGAATATACATTTTTCCCGTTCGTGCTTTTATATGCAAGCTTGTAGTCGGCAGGCGGAAGCATATTTTTGTATTTTTCTTTATATTCTGCTCCATATTGAGCCTCGTCAATCATTGCCTGCGGATGCTGAATCCTCAAACCGACTGCAAATGCCTTTGCTTCGCAATTCATGGCTGTTTCGTTTAAAATATATTCAAATGTATCTCTTGCCGAATGGCCTGCTGCCAAAATCAAATTCGAGCATTCGATGCTGCTTTCTTTACCGCATTTTTCTGCAACTACAGAAACAAGCCTATTGTTTGAATAATTTATCCTTACAAGCTTTGTGCCGAATGAAACCTCGCCGCCCCATTTAATGATTTTCTGACGCATATTTCTTACGATATCGACCAATTTATCTGTTCCCAAATGAGACTTGCTTTCATAAAGTATTTCTTCCGGGGCGCCGTTTTCGACAAATGTTTCAAGAACTGCTCTATTTCTTCCGAGGCTGTCGTGAACACCTGTATTAAGCTTTCCGTCCGAAAAAGTTCCCGCACCGCCTTCTCCGAACTGGACATTTGATTCTTTGTTCAAAGGTGCTCTTCCTTCGTAAAAAGCCTCAACCGTTTCAAGTCTTTGTTCCACAGCCTCTCCACGCTCAATCAAAAGCGGCGAATATCCTTCTTTTGCAAGATTATATGCCGCAAAAAGTCCTGCAGGACCGGCTCCAACCACAACAATCCTTCCGTCAAAAAAAGGATTGTACGGCGTTCCGCCCTGAAGCGGAAGTCTGTATACATTCGATTCGGGCCTTGAAATGTTTGGCCGCCCTTTGTTTATCTTTAAGATTTCATTGTCCTTGTCCGTAAGAACATCAACAGTAAGCTTTATGCAGATATTGTTTTTATCTCTTGCATCTATCGACTTTTTTACAATATTGTATTTAATGATTTTTGCCGATTTAACATGGATTTTTTTAAGCAGCGCCCGCCTGATATCTTCATCCGTATAATCAATCTTTAATTTTAGCTCTGATACTCTTATCATCTGAATTTTGTAATTATTTATTATTAAATATATTAATCCTATATCTAAGGAAATGCTGATTTAATCAATATTTTCCTGAATTCAATATGATTTTCGGAAATATAATATTTTAGTTTATTTGCTTTTATTAAGTGAAATATTAAAATTCTACCTAAATCAATCTGTTATCCGATTGTATATGGTGTTACCT
>CAVHKC010000065.1:0-6627 GCA_963636455.1 Ruthenibacterium lactatiformans | reverse complement strand
TACTTTTTGTTGACTAGTGCATTGCCATTGCAAATTGAAAAAAAAGGGGGGGGGCGGAGGCTAAAAATTTATTGACAATTCTGTGAAATAGTGTTTAAATTTATACAAGAGAATTTTCAGGGCGTAATTTAAGACACATTCAAGGCGATTTCGGGGCATATAAGAAATAGGAAGATAAGCCCAAAGATTTTAGTTAGGGAGATTAAATCCAAAAGATTGAAATCAAGAAGATTAAAAGCCGAGGAATAAAAGTAAGAAGATTAAGCCACAAAGACTGAAATAAAAAGATTAAAAGCCAAAGAACAAAAGTAGGAAGATTAAAAACCGAAGAATAAAAGCAAGAAGATTAAAACAATATAATCTCATCCTGCATATAAAGTGAAAAGCAAGAGAATACGGTTTAGAAACGGTAAAAAGCAAGAAATGCGGTTCGGAAACGGTAAAAAAGCAGGAGAACACGGTTCAAAAGCGGTGAAAGGCAAGAAAACAGGTTCAAAACCAGATTGAGAATATATTAAGCGAAAGACAAACGCAAGATTAAAATTAAGATAAGCGAAAGATAAACGCAAAATCAGAAAAAGATAAACGAATGATAAACAAACGAACGATAAACAAACGAACTACAAACTAACGAACGATAAATTATAGAAAGATAAAAAAGAAACGCAAATTTTAAAAGGGAATTTTTAAAAGGGCAGATGAGTTACAGAAGACCGAAAGAAAACGAAAGCAATATCGCAAATAATTCAGAAAAAAGAAATACACAAGGTGCCAAGGCTCAAGGCGGAAGTAGTGCAGCTGTTGCTAAGCAAGTCAGAAGCGCAATGACTTCCGAACAGCAAGGAAAAGGCACAAACGGTGCCTACGAGGCGCAAAGAAGAAATCAGACAAATTCAAATGCCCAGGCGCAGAGCGGAAATGCTGCAAACTCCAATGCTCAAATGCAGAGCAGGAACGTTGCAAGTTCCAATGTTTACACGCAGAGCGGAAACGCAGCAAGCTCCAATGCTCACACGCAAAGCAGAAGTGCAGTAAAAGGCAATGTTCATGCACAAGGCAGAAGCACTGCAAATGCACAAGACAGAAGCACTTCGGATGTTAATACACAAAAGCATGCCAGAAAAGTTGTGGATGTCACAGCTCAGATGAACGGCAAAGGTGCGAATCCTCAGGCGCAAGAAAGAAAATCTGCCGGCGTTAATCCTCAAGTGCAGGCAGGCGGCAATGTAAATTCCGTTTCAAGAAGGCAAATGGAAGCAGGCGCACATGCAGCCTCCCAAGCACGGGACGGAAGCAGTGCATATGCAGATTCGAAAGGCCAAGCAGCAAACAGCATGAACGCTTCCGGCAATGCACAAAGAACAAACCGTGCAAATCCTGATAATCAGGCAAATGCCGGAAAGAGTGCAGGCACCGATTCAAGGGCATATGAGAAAGATTATGCTAATAACAAGAACAATGCATATGGTATAGTCGAAACAGAAAAAAGGCATGGGTCACATGGCAAACATAAAGAGCTTGCAAGTGACAATCAAGCAGACAAAGACAAGTTTGACGATTACGACGAATACGAAGAATATGACGACTATGATGCCGATGGATACGACATCGAAGACGGAAGCAGAAGAGGCGAAAAGCCGAAGAAATCCGTCGGGCACAAGATTTTTACCATTGTGGGAATTGTGCTGTGCGTTATCTTCATTCCGATTATAGTTATAAACTGCACGCTGATAGTGAAGCAGCTTACCAACAAGGGTGAAGTTCCTTCGGTCGGAGGAATTTTCCCGATGATAGTCCTTACAGATTCCATGAAAGGCACATTCGATTCGGGCTCGCTCATCATCTGCAAGAGCGCGGATGCAAAAGATATCAAAGAAGGCGACATAATCTGCTTCTACGATCCTTCGGGAAACGGCACAACCACCGTAACCCACAGGGTTATAGGCATTGAAACCGAAAGCGACGGAAGCCTTTCGTTCATCACAAAGGGTGATGCCAACAATGTTCAGGATTCCGTTTCGGTTCCCGAAAGCAAGCTGCTTGGGGTTTATAAATTTCATATAAACGGGCTTGGCTCGCTTGCGATGTTCATGCAGACAACCCCCGGTCTTATCATCTTCGTTGCGCTGCCGATCCTCATATTCATCGGATATGACATGGTTCGCCGCAGGATGTATGAAAAGCAAAAGGATGATGACACCGAAGCACTTGTGGCTGAACTTGAAGAATTAAGAGCAAGGAAAGCCGCCAAAGAGCGGGAGATTGACAGACAAAACAGAGGGTAAGAAAAAACAATCAAAGAATATTTCACCTGCGGCTTGCCACGAAATGCAGGTGCGATAGATACAAAGCCGCTGATTTTGTCAGCAAAATCAGCCAATATTTCAAGTAAGGAGAAAAATTATGAAAAAAAACAAAGCGATGAGAGTGGCTTCTGCTATGCTTGTGGCAGCTCTGCTGACAACGTGCGTAATCAGCGGAACATTTGCAAAGTATACAAGCTCGGCAAGCGGAACTGACACAGCAACAGTAGCAAAGTGGTCGTTTAAAGTAAACGCAGAACAAATTGCAAAAAGCGGCGATGAAGCAACAGTAAAGTTTAACTTGTTTGATACTATCAAAGATGAAGACGGTACAAAGGAAACAGATGTAATTGCTGATAAGATTGCACCGGGAACCAGCGGCAGTTTCGCTATTACACTTTCAAATGATTCTGAAGTAAATGCAAAATATACTATTGCATTAAACGAAACAAATGATAGTAATGTGCCGATACAATACAGTCTGGATGGCGCTACTTATGGCACACTTGCTTCTCTTGCTACTGCTCTTACAGACCAAAGCATTGAAATGACGAGTGGCTCAGAGACAAAGACCATTTACTGGAAATGGGCATATGATGGTGAAGATACATCACTTGGAATTGCTGCTCAGACAACTGCACCCACAGTTACTGTAAATGCTAAAATCACAGCTACTCAGGTTAACTAATCCCTGTAGAATTACAGTTTCTAAATAATTTTATGAAACTTTAAGCTTTCCCTCGCCTTTTTCGTGGCGTAAGGGCGAGGGGGCTTTTGAAAATACCGAAGGCAGACACCTTCGACAGTTTCAAAAGTCAAGCAGTTGATTGAGCTGAGCATTTGATTAAAGCTAAGCATTTGATTGAAACTAAGCATTTGATTAAAGCTTATGCGAATTTAAAAAATAATTCAGGCAAGAACAGCTGGAAAAAAACAAAGCAGATTAAATAAAATCCGATTTTTAAGATATACAAAGGAGGAGTCCGGGTTTGAATTTAGATTTGAATTTGAAAATGAAAAGAAGAAACGGGATTTTGGCGTTGCTGATCGTCTTTTTGGCGGCGGCGTGCGTGCTCACATTCCCCTATGCGTTTAACCTGACCTGGTCGCTTCCGGGGGCAGAAAGCGACAGAACGCTCACGTATTCCACGGGCAAGCTTGTCTGGGATTCGTCTGCCGACATAGGAGAAGACGGAGAAATAATCCTTGGGATGTTCAAGAGCGAATATGATGGCATTAAGTCCGAAAACGGCGAAAATATCGTTGCGCCGGGCGCTTCAAATTCCACGCTTATCCGCCTTTTGAACACAGCGGGAAACGACATAACCTATACGGCGGTTTTGTACCGCAAGGATGATACATCCATTCCGATTGAAGCCGAGCTTGTGGGCGGTGAAGACACAGATGATTATGCACTTCCCAGTCCCATCACGAAGGCAAGCGTAGTAAGCGCAAAGACGGGCACTGTAAGCAAAAGCTCCGTTGAAACCTTCGATATCGACTGGGAATGGAAATATTCCGAAAACGCTCAGACAGACACATCTGACACGGCAGCCGGAATCCAAGAAGAAGCAGACCAGGTTGAGTACGGACTTTTCGTCTGCGTTCAGGACGCTGTAGAACCCGAAACAAAAGACGATGCCGACAGCGATTCAGGAAAAGATTCAGGAAAAGATTCAGGAAAAGATTCGGGAAATAATTCAGGAACCGATGCAAACGGCAATGCAAGCGGAAATGACGGTTCGTCTTCCAAGGTGATAACACCCACAACCGGCGATTCTTCGCACATGCTTGCGTGGTTTATCGTTGCGGCTGCAGCACTTTGCATTGTGATTTTGGGAAGCATATTGGGAAGAAAAAAGAAAAATGTTTAAAACCGTTTTCAGAAGGGTGATACTTGTTCTCCTTGCACTTCTTGTGGGGCTGAACATATATCTTCTGAATGCACGCTCAATCGGCGGGAACCAAATGCCGATGCCGTTCGGAACAGGAATGGCAGTCGTGCAGTCAGGCTCGATGGAGCCGACCTACAAAAAGGGTGATTTGCTCTTTGTCAAAGAAAAAGACGATTATGAAACAGGCGATGTGGTGGTTTACCAGTCAGAAGGCGTGTTGATTGTCCACCGTATCATAAATATCGATGGCGATACGGTAACAACCAAGGGCGACGCCAACTCGGCAGAAGACCCGTCATTCGACAAATCCGCAATAAAAGGTGCGGCGGCATTCAAGATTCCTTTTGTGGGATATGTGGTGGACTTCCTCAAAACACCTGCGGGAATTATCATAATCGTTATATGCGCAGTGCTTCTGATGGAAATTTCCTACAGGAAAGAACAGCAGAAAGAACAGCAAAGCAAAGAAGCTAAAAGGAATGCCAGGCTTAAAAGAGAAATCGAACGGCTCAGGCGTGAGCTGGATGATGAAAGCCGAGTAACAAAGGTTAGTAGAGATAATAGAGATAACAGATATAAGAGTAATAGAAATAATAGACGATAAAAAAAATCAGACAAAACAAATTGAAAGGAGCCTTCAGTGCATGGGCAGACATTATTCATCAAATAAAAGAAAGCGTAAATCGCCGACACACAAGATTTATGCGACGGCAGCAGTATTGCTTCTTGCGGTATATGTGACATCTATGTTTGCGGCGGCACCGTTGGCAAAATATGCATCAAGTGCATCGGGAAGCAGCGAGGCGGAAGTTGCCATGTTTGTTGTGGAATCGGCTGCGACAACACAGGATTCGGCACTCAAGCTGACGTCATCTTCCACCACGGCAGATTATGAGTTCACAGTTTCGAACTTCAAGGACAATTCGATAATAAACGAAGTCACGACAAACTACGATGTGAAGGTGACTCTGCCTTCAAAGATTGCAGGCGTTGGGCTTACGCTCACAAACGGAACAACATCGGTTACGGGAAGTGCCTCGACTGACGGTACTGTTTACACATTCGAGAAAGCAGGTACTTTTGAAGCAGGCACATCAAAAACCGACAACCTGAAGCTTACATTCACGCTGACTCCGGCAGATGCGGTTTCGGGAACTTATAGTGATATCGCAATCGATGTGACCGCAACCCAGCAGGATTGATGGTGCTTAGTGGCAATGAAATTTTTAAAATTGGTTACAGACAAACATTAAACAATAAAATTAATAAATGGTTACAAATTAACATTAAAAATTGAAAAAATGGTGACAGAATGAAAAAGTTGAAATTATTTACGAAACGCAATATTGTATTTATTATCGCGGCCGCCTTGATCCTTGCATTGAGTGCGGGCGGCGTTTCTGTTTACGCCAAATATGTGACGGACGTGGAAGTGGCAAAGGGCGTTTCGCTGGAGGTTGATTTAGAATATAAGCTTAACCGAGCAAATATGCAGTCGGCTTTAACAAGTCTTTCCACCGCCCCCACTTCACTTGTGTTTGCAACGGGAAGTACAATAAATTCGAGTGATTATACTCTTATGCAGTCCGGTCTTGAAGAATCAGGATCTCCTTCCATAGGTCTTTATCAATCCAAAAGTGACAGCGGAAAATACTATATTGCGCCAACCAATACAAATGACAGCACAAGTAAGATTTATGCACCGGCATCCTGCAGCAGCTTATTTAATTCAAGTTCGACAAACACTAAGTCTCTTACAACAATTGATCTAGGAAATCTTGACACTTCACGCACTACAAGCATGACATATATGTTTGCAAATTGCACTGCACTGATAAATCTTGATTTAAGCGGATTTAATACAAGCAATGTTACGGATATGGATGACATTTTCGAAAATTGCTCAAGCCTTGCATCACTTGATTTGTCCAGCTTTAATGTAGATAATCTTAAATACTTTTCAAAGTTGTTTCTGGGGTGCTCTTCTTTAAAAAGTTTGGACTTAAGCAGCTTTAATCTTTCTAATGTAGGTGCGGCTTATGATCTTTTTAATGGCTGCAGCAGTCTTACGGAGGTAAAACTTCCGAAATTTTCATCGACACTCTTTAGAAGCGATGGTATGTTTAAAGATTGCTCAAGTCTGACAAGCATAGATTTAAGCAATTTTCCTACTGATAATCTGCGATTTGCTTATAATATGTTTTCGGGCTGCAGCAGTTTAACCAGTCTTGATTTAAGTGGTTTTGATTTAACAACATTAAATTCAAGAAGTGACGGTGACATGCACGATATGTTCACCAAATGTACTGCACTTGCTGAGGTGACTTTGGGTGCAAACTTCGTATTTAAGACTGCAAGTTCCTACCTCCCCACAGACCGCGTAAATTTCTTCTCGGGTTTTAGTTCAGGGACTGCCCTAAAAGATGTGT
>CAVHKC010000064.1:0-6682 GCA_963636455.1 Ruthenibacterium lactatiformans | reverse complement strand
ACTGTCAGTTATTATTTATATTATCATCAAATTGTTATTATCTTGATACAAACCTCGACAGCACCGGCACGATTTTTTTCAGCATTTCAACTGTATAATCGACTTCTTCGAAGGTATTGTCTTTGCAGAAGCTGAAGCGGATTGTCGAATCTGCCTGCTCCTTTGAAAGCCCGATTGCCGTAAGCGTGGAACTTATTTCATTTCTGTTTGACGCACATGCAGAACCTGCCGAAACAAAAATTTGCTTTTCTTCAAGTGCATGAAGCAAAACCTCGCTTTTAACTTTGTCAAATGTCACGCTTAAAATATGTGGTGCCGAAAGTTCGCCTTTTTCGCTGTTAATCTTCATTTTGAATTTGACAGTTTCTTCGCACCCGTCGCTGTCTGAAGGTTCTGAAATTTCTTCCAATTTTTCAATCATATAATCCTTGAGTGCCGACATATGCTCTTTGTTTTCTTTCAAAGATTCATAAGCCAAACCGCAAGCTTTCGAAAGCCCTGCAATCCCCGGCACATTGTCTGTTCCGGAACGCATCCCTTTTTGCTGTCCGCCTCCCAAAATTTGAGGCAGAACCTTTGCTTTGCCGTTTATATATATAAATCCCACACCCTTTGGCCCGTGGATTTTGTGTGCACTCACGCTTAACATATCTATATTCAGCTTTTTCGGGTGAATTTCATATTTCCCGAAAGCCTGAACTGCATCGACATGGAAAAGTATATTCCGATCTGCATTTTTTATCAATTCACCGATTGCTTTGATATCCTGAACCGCGCCTATTTCATTGTTTACATACATAACGGAAATTAGAATTGTGTCTTTCCTTATTGCTTTTTCAAGCTCATTCAAATCGATATGGCCTTTTGAATCAACGGAAAGATAAGTCACCTCAAAGCCTTCTTTTTCAAGTTCTTTGCAGACTTCAAGCACGGAGGCATGTTCGATTGCCGTGGTTATTATGTGTTTTCCCGCTCTTTGGTTTGCTTTTGCAGCTCCGATAAGTGCAAGGTTATTGGACTCAGTTCCGCCGGATGTGAAAAAAATTTCTTTTTCCTCAACTTTTAAAATCTGAGAAATCTCAAGCTTCGCTTCTTTTATGTATTTTTCGGCTTCCACGCCCTTCATGTGTTTGCTTGAGGGATTGCCATAATCTTCGCTCATTGCCTTCACAACGGCTTCGACCACCTCAGGTGCCGCCTTCGTTGTTGCCGAATTGTCAAAATATACTTCCATTTTTTCTTGTTTTTCCGTTTCCGAATTATCATTTCTGAATTGCCTGATAAATTTCGGTTTTATTGCATTTTAAAATTCATTTTATTGGTTTTATTGGTTTTATTGGTTTTTTTTAATTTCATTATGAATTTGATGATTTTTCAAATCCATCTTAAAATTCATTCCAGTTCAAACATAATCACGCTCAATATCATAAGCGGAGCAGTCTCTGTCCTTAAAATTCTATTTCCGAGCGAAATCGGCTTTGCACCCGCATTCTTTGCTTTTTCAATCTCAATTTCTTCAAAGCCGCCTTCGGGTCCTATAAAAATGCCGATGCTCGTTCCCGCTTCGAGATTTTCTATTATTTCTTTTGTCTTTCGGACATCTTTGAAATTTTCGTACGGAATCAAAATAATATCAAGGCTTTTTGCATATTCCAAAGCCTCATCGAACTTCATTGCAACTTTGACTTCGGGAATAATTCCTCTGTGCGACTGCTTTGCCGCACTTTCCGAAATTTTGTTCCAGCGTTCATTTTTTGTTTTTTGCTTTTTTGCGTCATATTTTACGATACTTCTTTCGGTCTGCACAGGGATTATCTCATAAGCTCCAAGCTCCACGGCCTTTTGAATTATGAATTCGAATTTGTCTGCTTTGGGAAGCCCCTGGAAAAGATAAATTTTTGCGCAAGGCTCGTTTGAAGAAACATTTCTTCCCTTGATTTTACATACTGCTTCTTTTTCAAGCGATTCTAAGGTGCATGTATAATCCGTCCCTTCGCCGTCCGAAATCAAAAGCTCTTCGCCTGCCTTCATGCGAAGAACATTTTTTATATGATTATAATCATCGCCCGAAAGGACAATCCTTTCAGGTGAAATATTTTCGGGTTTCGTAAAAAAATGATACATTCTTTTATGCTTTTAATTCTTTGGATTTCTACCTGATTCTTGCAAAAACCGCTGCCCAGTCACCGTCGATTTGGGTTTCTGCAAGTTCCAAAGCAGGGTTGTTTTCAACCGCCTTTGTTATAAGTTCAAGCTTTTCTTTCAATATTCCTGATGCGATGAAATATCCGCCCGGGATCATGAAGTTATGGATTTTTCCGACAAGCGGTTCAATTATTTCCGCAAGGATATTTGCCATTACCAAATTGTATTTGTTTTCCGAAAGCCTTTTGTTCAAAGCCGAATCTTCAAGCACATTTCCTACATTAAGCTGAAAAACAATTCTTTGCTCTTCGTTTTCATCTTCTTCAAGATTAAACTCAAAGTTTTCATAAGCAACCTTGACAGCCTGCTCGTCTATGTCCACCCCCGTGACTGTCGAAGCTCCCAATTTGAGTGCCGCGATTCCCAAAATTCCGGAGCCGCAGCCCAAATCCAGCACTCTGTCGCCTTTATGCATATACTTTTTCAAGCCCTTAAGGCAAAGCCTTGTCGTTTCATGCATTCCAGTGCCGAAAGCCATTCCCGGGTCGATATTGACAACGGCATCTCCTTTGAAATCTTCGGGAATTTCTTCCCATGTAGGCTTTATCAATATTCCGTCCACATCAAAGGGTTTGAAATATTCTTTAAAGCTGTTTTCCCAGTCCGAAACCTCCATCTCAGACTCTTCGATTTCGACAGGTGCGATTCCGTAAATACGAGGTGCTTCTTCAAGATCTTTTTTCAAGGCTTCCATATCCATTTTCTCGCCTTCAAGCACAGTGGGCGAATCGCCTGTTCCCACGGACTCTCCCGGAATGCATCCGTTTTCGTCCAGATAAAAATTTATGCTGCAGCTTCCGTCATCGGGAGGAAGCTCTTTTTTGAAATCGGCATAAATTTGGTTCAGCTCCTCATCAGTAAGCTGAATATTGTCTTCGATTTGAATATCGGTTATTGCATAATCGCACAAAATGGCGCTGATAATATCAGCGTCATTTGTAGTGGTTCTTATAATAATTTTTTTCCAGATCATATTTTCTCCGAAGTTTTGCGGCTTAAAAATTTGCCTCGCCAGCTTTTCTATCTTTTGTCAGGATACATCAAAGCATCAAATTCTTTCAATGCCTCCTTTTGCTTTGCATTCATCTTTTCGGGAACTTTTACTACAAGCGTTGTATACTGGTCGCCTCTCTTGTTTGGATCCCTAAGTGAAGGAACGCCCTTTCCTTTGAGCCTGATTTTGGTGTCTGTCTGTGTTCCCGGTTTGATATTAAACAGCACATCTCCGTCAATCGTCTTGACTTTGATATCTCCGCCCAAAGCGGCTTCCGCAAAGGTTATCGAAGATGTCGAATAAAGATTCATGCCGTCTCTTTGGAAAATCGGATGCCTTGCAATCAAAATCTCCACGAGCAAATCGCCTCTCGGACCTCCGCCAACGCCCGGTTCTCCCTGACCCGAAAGCCTTATGCTTTGGCCGTGGTCGATGCCTGCCGGAATCTTTACGGCAATCGTCTTCTTGACCGTCTTGTAACCCGTTCCTCTGCAGTCGGGGCACTTTTCTTTTATTATCTGTCCTGTTCCCGAACAATCGGGGCAGACCTGAACATCCCTCATCATACCAAAAAGGCTCTGTCTTGTATATACTACCTGTCCTGTTCCCTGACATTTTTCACATTTAACTTTCGAAGTTCCGGGCTTGCACCCGCTTCCGGAACAGGTCTTGCATTCTTCTTTGAAATTAATCGTTATATTTTTCTCGCAGCCAAACACCGCCTCTTCAAAGCTTATCTTCACGGAAGCAAGCACATTCTGGCCTCTTCTTGCACCGCCTGCTCCTGTTCTTCCCGTGCTGTAAGATGTTCTGAAACCACCGCCTCCGCCTCCGAACAAATCTCCGAAGATATCACCGAAACCAAAGCCTCTTAAAATATCATCCACATTCATGTTCTGATAGTTGAAGCCGCCGCCTCCGCCTGCAGCACCGTAAAATGCCGCATGTCCGAACTGGTCATACTGCTTTCTCTTTGTTTCGTCACTCAGTACGGCATATGCTTCGGAAGCCTCTTTGAACTTGTTCTCGGCTTCTTTGTCGCCCGGATTCATGTCCGGATGATATTTCTTCGCAAGCTGTCTGTATGCTTTTTTTATCTCATCTTGAGATGCCGTCTTTGAAACTCCAAGCACCTCATAGTAATCTCTCTTGTCTGCCATTTTCTTAATTCCCATTCGGGCGAGCCTTTCGGCTCGCCCCTTTTTTGTTTATTAAATTTCTTTGAAGTCTCCATCCACAACGTCTCCTTCGGGTCCCGGTCCTTCATTTCCGCCGGGCTGTTCATAGCTTTGCGCATCGCCCTGAGGCTGACTTTGAGCCGACTGTGCCGCCTGCTCGTACATCTTCGTGAATACCTTCTGAGAGCTGTTCATCAGCTTCTCTTTTGCATTCTTGATGCTTGCAACCTGCTCCGAAGAAAGTTCCGCATTCGGATCTCCTATCAAAGCCTTGAGTGTCGAAAGGTCGTTTTCGACTTCTGTCTTATCGGCTGCGTCAAGCTTGTCTCCTGCTTCCTGAAGTGCCTTTTCAACCTGAAGCACAAGCGAATCTGCTTCATTTCTTGCATCGATGCCCTCTTTGCGCGCCTTGTCCTGAGCTTCGAATTCTGCTGCTTCTCTTACGGCTTTGTTGATTTCATCATCCGACATATTCGAACCTGCCGTAATTGTAATATGCTGTTCCTTGCCCGTTCCGAGGTCTTTTGCCGAAACATTTACGATACCGTTTGCATCGATATCGAATGTAACTTCGATCTGAGGAACTCCTCTCGGTGCCGGAGCGATTCCGTCAAGTCTGAACTGTCCTAAGGACTTGTTGTCTTTTGCGAACTGTCTTTCGCCCTGTACAACATTTATATCAACAGCACTCTGGTTGTCTGCCGCCGTTGAGAAGATCTGGCTCTTCTTTGCGGGTATTGTCGTATTTCTTTCGATAAGCCTTGTTGCAACGCCGCCCAAGGTTTCAATTGAAAGCGAAAGCGGTGTGACATCGAGCAAAAGGACATCGCCTGCTCCTTCATCGCCTGCAAGCTTTCCGCCCTGGATACTTGCACCGATTGCAACGCACTCATCAGGGTTCAAAGTCTTTGAGGGCTCTTTGCCCGTAAGCTGTTTAACCTTGTCCTGAACAGCGGGGATACGAGTCGAACCGCCGACAAGCAGTACCTGTCCCAAATCTGCGGTTGTGATTCCGGCATCCTTTAAAGCCTTCTGAACAGGGTCAACCGTTCTTTCAACCAGGTCGTGTGTAAGCTCATCGAATTTTGCTCTTGTAAGAGTTATATCCAAATGCTTGGGGCCGTCTTGTGTTGCCGTAATGAACGGAAGGTTGATGTTCGTCGTGGTTGCGCCCGAAAGCTCTTTCTTGGCTTTCTCTGCTGCTTCTTTAAGCCTCTGCAGAGCCATCTTATCCATCGAAAGGTCGATTCCTTCCTGATTCTTAAATTGCTGAATCAGATAATCCGTTACTCTCTGGTCGAAGTCGTCGCCGCCTAACATATTGTCGCCGTTTGTTGCAAGAACTTCGATTACGCCTTCGCCGATTTCAATGATTGAAACATCGAAGGTACCGCCGCCCAAGTCATAAACCATGATCTTTTGTTCTTTTTCATTATCAAGTCCATAAGCCAAAGCTGCGGCTGTGGGCTCGTTGATGATTCTTCTTACTTCAAGTCCTGCTATCTTTCCTGCATCCTTTGTTGCCTGACGCTGAGCATCGTTAAAGTAAGCCGGAACCGTGATAACAGCTTCTGTTACCTTTTCACCAAGATGTGCTTCGGCATCCGATTTAAGCTTCTGGAGAATCATTGCCGAAATCTCCTGGGGTGAGTAGCTCTTGCCCTCGATTGTCACTCTGTAATCAGAGCCCATTTTTCTTTTTATTGATGATATCGTGTTATCCGCATTTGTTACAGCCTGACGCTTTGCAGCTTCCCCCACGAGCCTTTCGCCGTTTTTTGTGAAAGCCACAACCGAAGGAGTAGTTCTTGAGCCTTCGGCATTAGCGATAACTACAGGCTTTCCGCCTTCCATTACTGCCACGCATGAGTTTGTTGTTCCTAAGTCGATTCCAATAATTTTTGCCATTTTATTTCCCTCCTGAGTCTGAGTCTTTTTCCTGTTAATTTGCCACCTTAACCATGCTGTATCTTACAATATGGCCTTTGTAGGTATATCCTTTTTGAAATTCCTCGACGATAACATTTTCGCCTGCTTCCGGATCGTCCACATGCATTACGGCATTATGCAGTTCCGGATTGAATTCCTTTCCCAAAGCTTCTATCGGCTGTACTCCCGCATCCTCCAAAACCTTTTGGAACTGTTTATATACTAAATCCATTCCCTTGACGAAAGCGTCTTCTTTGTCTCCTTCCTCGACCGTTTGGAATCCTCTTTCAAAATTGTCAAGAACCGGCAGAATCTTTTCGATTATGTCTCTGGCACCCATATCGTACCTTTCGCTTTTTTCTTTGTCGGTCCGCTT
>CAVHKC010000063.1:3365-6758 GCA_963636455.1 Ruthenibacterium lactatiformans | reverse complement strand
CACCCATTCCCGCACGAAGCCTCAAAAGCCCTTTTTCAGGCCTCATGAAGCCCGGAACGTCATTCCACTTGTTTCCTCCGACCGCACCCAAAAGCACGCTGTCTGATTCAAGGCATTTTTTAAGTTCCGATTCGGGCAGCGGATCTTGATATTTGTCAATCGCACAGCCGCCCATATCCACATCGGTATAATTAAACTTGTGTCCGAATTTTTCTGCGGTTTTTTCGAGTACATTTATCGCCTGCTGCGTAATTTCGGGACCGATTCCGTCACCTCTGATTACCGCTATGTTTTTTTCCATTATTTCTGCCCCTCCTTAAGCGATTTAAGCAGTCCGCCGCTTTTTATGATATTTTGAATGAAAGGCGGAAAGGGCTGTGCTTTGTATGTTTTTCCTGTTGTTATATCCGTGATCAAACCGCTGTCAAAATCGACTTCCACTTCATCATTAGCATTGATTTCCTCCGCCGCTTCTTCACATTCCAAAATCGGAAGGCCGATGTTGATTGCATTGCGGTAGAAAATCCTTGCAAAGCTCTTGGCAATCACACAGCCTGTGCCGCAGGTTTTGATGACAAGCGGCGCATGCTCGCGCGAAGAACCGCACCCGAAATTCCAGCCAGCAACCATAACATCCCCTGGCTTTACCTGATTAACGAATTCCTTGTCGATGTCTTCCATGCAATGAAGCGAAAGCTCTTTTGCATCAGGCGTATTAAGATAACGCGCCGGAATAATAACGTCCGTGTCCACATTGTCCGGATATTTGAAAACTCTTCCTTTTGTGTTCATCTTCTCACGCCTCCTTGTATTCCGTAATATATCCCGCAAGTGCGCTTGCGGCTGCCGTATGCGGAGATGCAAGATAGACTTCGCTTTCTGCATGACCCATGCGCCCCACAAAATTACGGTTTGTTGTGGCAATGCATTTTTCACCTGCCGCAAGAATTCCCATATATCCGCCGAGGCACGGACCGCATGTCGGTGTCGAAACCACCGCACCTGCATCGATAAAAGCCGTATACCATCCACGTTCTGCACATTCCCGCAAAATCTGCATTGTTCCGGGAATTATTATGCAGCGGATTCCTTCTGCAACTTTTTTATTTTTAAGAATTTTATATGCGGTTTCCATATCTTCCAATCTGCCGTTCGTGCATGAGCCAATCACAACCTGGTCGATTTTAATATCATGCAGTTCTTCTGCCGGATGCGTGTTTTCGGGAAGATGAGGGCATGCGACAACAGGAACTATCTTTGAAAGCTCAATATCGATAACCTGTTCATATTTGGCATCTTCATCTGCAGCAAAAAACCTCGGCTCTCTTTGGCTTCTTCCTTTCAGATATTCTTTTGTCACTTCGTCAATCGGGAAAATTCCGTTCTTTGCGCCTGCTTCGATTGCCATGTTGCAGATGCAGAGGCGATCATCCATGGAAAGCGTCTTTACGCCTTCGCCCACAAATTCCATGCTCTTGTAGAGTGCTCCGTCAACACCTATCTTTCCGATGATTGAAAGTATCACATCTTTTCCGCTGCAGTTTGAAGGAAGCTTACCCGTAAGGTTGAACTTGATTGCCGACGGCACCTTAAACCATGCCATCCCTGTTGCCATTCCCGCTGCCATGTCGGTAGAGCCGACACCTGTCGAGAATGCTCCAAGTGCCCCGTAGGTGCATGTGTGGCTGTCTGCGCCGATTATGCAGTCGCCTGCCGTCACAATTCCCTGTTCCGGAAGAAGTGCATGTTCAATCCCCATTTTTCCTACATCATAAAAATGGCTTATGCAGTGCTCACATGCAAAATTTTTGCAAGTTTTCGACTGCTCCGCTGCCTTTATATCCTTGTTCGGGACAAAGTGATCAAGCACAATCGCCACTCTGTTCTTGTCAAAAATCCTGTCAAAGCCTGCTTTTTTGAATTCGTTGACCGCAACGGGCGTTGTTATGTCATTTCCGAGAACAATGTCCAGCTTTGCATTTATAAGCTGTCCCGGTTCAACGTTTTCAAGCCCCGCAGCGGCTGCAAGAATTTTTTGTGTCATTGTCATTCCCATTGCGTCACTCCTCCTTTGTCATATTGGCAAATGCGCTGAGCAGTGCCTTTGCGTTTGCTTTGACAACATCCGTGTGGGTGCCTGCTCCCCAGAAAAGCTCTCCGTCTTTTTCAAGTCCGATATAAGAAGCCGCAACGCTTCTTGAGCCCTCACCCTGCATGCTGTGCTGCGTAAACACCTGCAGAGTGTATTCCTCATTTGAAAATTCCCTCAAAGCACGGTTTATGGCATTCAATGTTCCGTTTCCCTCTGCCTCCACCATCGTTTCTTTTCCGTCTTTTCTGAAAGTAATTTCGATTTTCACATCTTCGTTGTCACGCACGAAATCATAATCAGCAATTTCGATTCTGCTCTTAAGATTCAGATAATTTTTCTCAAAAATATTATATATTTCTTCACTCTTAAGTTCTTTATGCTTGTGGTCCGAAACGTTCTTGCACAAATATCCGAAGTGTTCTCTCATCTTAGGAGGCAGGCTGAATCCATAAGCATGTTCAAGCAGATATCCTATGCCGCCCTTTCCCGACTGGGAATTGACACGAATGACATCTGCATCGTATGTCCTTCCGATATCATGCGGATCGATCGGAATATAAGGCACATCCCAGCGGTGAAGCTTCTTTTCTCTTCTGTATTTCATACCTTTTGCGATAGCATCCTGATGTGAGCCCGAAAAAGCCGCAAACACAAGTGCCCCGGCATAGGGTGCCCTTTCATAAACATGCATTCTGGTGCACTTTTCATATTTTTCCACAAGCGCCGTCATATCCGAAAAATCAAGCCTCGGGTCTGTTCCGTGTGAATACATGTTGAGTGCCAGCGTGATAATGTCGGCATTTCCCGTTCTTTCGCCGTTTCCGAACAAGGTTCCTTCCACCCTGTCTGCGCCTGCAAGCAGGGCAAGTTCTGTATCCGCAATGCCTGTTCCTCTGTCATTGTGAGGATGAAGCGAAAGTGTGACGTTTTCACGGTATTTGAGGTTTTCGCTCATATATTCAATCTGCGAGGCATATACATGCGGAAGACTCATTTCCACCGTTGCCGGAATATTGATTATGACATTGTTGTCCTTCGAAGGTTCAAGAACATCAAGCACGGCATTGCACACTTCCAAAGCATATTCGGGCTCTGCTCCCGTAAAGGATTCCGGCGAATATTCATAGCGGAAGTTCCCTTCGCATTCGCTGGTAAGCTTCTTTACAAGCTTTGCGCCCGAAATCGCAATCTTCTTTATTTCTTCTTTGTCCTTTTTGAAAACCTGATTTCTTTGGGCAACGCTTACGGAATTATAGAAGTGAATAATCGCATTCGGTGCGCCCTTGCAGGCTTCTATTGTT
>CAVHKC010000063.1:0-3355 GCA_963636455.1 Ruthenibacterium lactatiformans | reverse complement strand
AAGATTCATGGGAATTATGAGACTTTGGTTTCCGTCTCTTAAATCCACGCTGCACCAAATCGGCGGTTTTTCAATGTGGTCCTTTTCGACCCATTTTGTGTATTTTTTATCAACCGGGAAATATCCCGTCTGATATTTTGCTGCATCCATCATTATTTTACCTTTATTCCTTGTATGCAACAGCTTCCACTTCGACCAGCGCCCCCTTGGGAAGGTCTTTGACCGCTACGCAGGAACGCGCGGGCTTTTCGGTGAAATACTGTGCATATACTTCGTTAAATGCGGAAAAATCCGCCATATCTGCGAGAAAGCAAACTGTTTTTACTGTGCCTGCAAGCGAGCTGCCTGCAGCAGTCAAAACTGCTTCCAAATTTTTGCATACCCTGTGTGTCTGTTCTGTAATATCATCGCCTTGTAGGACGCCCGTTTCGGGATTTAGCGGAATTTGTCCGGAGGTAAAAACAAGATTTCCGACGGTTATTGCCTGTGAATAAGGTCCTATTGCTGCCGGTGCCTTTTCTGTCTGAATTTTGTTCATAATCTTAATCTCCTTCTTAAATGCTTTTCGTGACTTTACGAAATTGTTTCTGCATTTCATAAATTATATGCGTATTATTTGCTGCCCTTTTTATACAATCTTAAATCCCGCATCACACAAGGACTGCTTAATCAGATTTACATGGTCGAAATCCCTTGTTTCAAGCTCAATTCGCAGGAAGCATCCTGTTACTTCTTCGGTATTTCCCTTTTCGTAGTGAACACCCGTTACATTGCCGCCGCATTCTGCGATAATACGCGAAATCTCCTGAAGCTGACCGGGCTTGTCGATAAGTTCGATAAGCAGGCTTGTTGAGCGGCCCGTGTTCAAAAGTCCTCTGTCGATGACCCTCGAAAGCCTTGTAACATCAATGTTTCCGCCCGAAACAACCGCCACGACACGCTTTCCCTTCAGATTGAATTTGTCGTACATAACCGCCGCAACCGCCGCAGCTCCCGCACCTTCCGCAATCATCTTCTGTTTTTCTATCATCGCAAGGATTGCACCCGAAACCTCATCGTCTGTGACAAGCGCAATATCGTCCACATATTCCTGAATGAGTTCATAAGTATTATCGCCCGGCGTCTTGACCGCAATGCCGTCTGCAATTGTCGAAACCGTATCAAGGCTTTCGATATGGCCGTCTTTTACGGAATTGTACATGCTCGGAGCCCCCGCTGCCTGCACGCCGTATATTTTCACTGAAGGGCGGATATGTTTTGCGGTATATGCGATGCCCGAAATAAGCCCTCCGCCGCCGATAGGCACAACAATCGCATCCACATCGTCCAAATTGTTCAATATCTCAAGTGCAATCGTTCCCTGGCCTGCGATGACATTTTCATCATCAAAGGGATGAACGAATGTATATCCTTCGCTTTCTTTAAGCTCTAACGCTTTGTTGTAGGCATCGTCATAGCAGCCCTCGACAAGGCAGACTTCCGCACCGAACTTCTTTGTTGCTTCTACCTTTGAAATCGGTGCGCTGTCCGGAAGGCAGATTATGGATTTTATCCCGTTTGTGGTTGCCGCCAGTGCAACACCCTGAGCGTGGTTTCCGGCAGAACAGGCAATTACTCCTTTTTTCTTTTCGTCTTCGCTCAGCATTGCAATTTTGTATGCCGAGCCTCTGACCTTGAATGAACCTGTAATCTGCAAATTTTCGGGCTTGAGATACAGCTCGCACTCGGGTGCAATGCCATAGGCTCTTACAATATGCGTTTCACGTATTATATTTTTCAAAATTGCCTGTGCTTCAAATACTTTGTCAAGGGATAACATCTTCTTCGTTCCGCCTTTCTTTTTGCCGTTTTATCTGTTGTCATGCCTGCCAAGCCTTTGCTTTTTCATGGCTCGCACGAGCTTTTCTTTGCGCTATTTTATGTTGGTTTGTCAAATGTTTATGCAAATTGCGGTTTCCGCTTTGTGCAGATTACAAAAACACCCGCCTCAAAAGCATTAAATGTTTTGAGACGGGTGTTGAATTTTCAAACACTCGCGGTACCACTCAAATTGCGGTTAAAAACCGCCGCTCATCGAAGTCCTTTAACTTCTATGCACTGACGCAGCATACGCGGGGCACCCTACACACTTTACGCTTCAGGCTCCGGCTCGGAAGTGAGAAGTCAGAGGGTACTTTGCATGCTGATTTGCACCAAACATCAGCTCTCTTAGATGCGTTTTGCCAAGACCGTCTTCGTCATCGCCTTTAAAATCGATATATGCGTTGACTTTACCTTTTTGCCGTCTTTCTGTCAACCGTTATTTTCAATGAATCTTCCCCTGTTTGCAAGGTTTTCTTCGTGAATGTGCCTATTGGGCGCATGTCTTTAACTGTATCCGTTGGCATGTGCTTCAAGCTCTTTCCTTATCAATCCGATGAGTTCTTTGTCTGCCGGAAGCCACCCGACGCTGTCAAGTTCATCTTTCCCAAGCCATTTTGCCGCCTCATGTTCCTTCAAAATTAGCTTTCCGGAAACCACTTTCGCCCAGAAACACTCCATCGACAAATGAAATTCGGGATACTGATATTCCACATCTGCAAGCTTTTTTGTGACCTCGATTTCCGCACCCAGCTCTTCTTTTATTTCTCTTATCAGCGCTTCTTCCGGCGTTTCTTTCGGTTCGATTTTTCCTCCGGGAAATTCCCAGCCGTCTTTGAACTCCCCATAACCCCTCTGGGTTGCAAACACCTTATTTGCTTCTTTGATAACCGCAGCAACAACCCTGACTGTTTTCATTTATCTTACGCCTCCGTTATGCTGCTTTCCAAATATTTCAGCAAGTCTTCCCGTACCGCATGCTCCATCTGCATTGTAACTTTCGTAATATCCTGCAGCTTTCCTTTATTGTTCGCCTTCTTATCGCCTGTATATCCCAAAATACTGAACATTCCCATATAATAAAAATTTGATTCCGAATCGCTTTTCTTCACAAACAAATGCTTCCTTTTTGCTGTATTTACATCATGCATATATTCGCTTTCGGGCCCTCTTCCTATTTGAGAATCCCAATGAAATATCATATTATTCGCAAAAAAATCCGCATGGAGTATTTATGCAGCAAGTACAGTGTAACTCAGTAAAACGGGTTACGCCGCACCTTTTTGTTATGTTACAATGCATATTTTCCGTTTATTTTGTTGCAATTTTTACCAATGTTTCCAGATATGCCTTATTTTCATGTCTTGCTTTTTTCCTGTATCCTAATTTATCGCAAATATACTCAATTTTTTGTGAAAAAATGTCTGCGCTTAATTTAGACATATAAAGGTTATTATCTGAATCTCTAAAACTTGTATGCCATTGCTGTTCATCA
>CAVHKC010000062.1:0-6770 GCA_963636455.1 Ruthenibacterium lactatiformans | reverse complement strand
TGGTCAAACTGCCCTGGAAGATATTCGACTGCAAAAACATTGGCTTCGTCATCTTCAAGTTCAGAAAATGTCTTGTCAAGCTGAGGCTCGGAAAATACCGTTTTTACGGCATAATTGAACAGCTCCTCCGAAATGTTTTCCGCATCATAACGGTTTATGATGCGCACTTTGGATACGCTGTCAATCATCAGGAAGCTTCTAAGATCCGAAAATAGAGCGTCTGCTTCTGCTGTGAGATTTTCCTTTTTTTCCGTGAATATACGATAAACCATTTATGCCTCCTTGATTGCCTTAAGTGCTCTTGCGCCTATATCATGGCGATAATATGCATTTTCAAAATGCACTTTCTTTACTTTTTCATATGCCGAATCAACGGCTTTTTCAAGCGTATCTGCAGCAGCGGTCACGCCAAGAACCCTGCCGCCTGCGCTTTTGAGTTCCCCGTCTTCAAGCTTTGCCCCAGCAAAATAGACATTTTGCCGCACATCTTCATCAAGCGTGATTTTATATCCCGTTTCATATTTTTTAGGATATCCGTTCGATGCCATAACAACGCATGCTGCCGAGCCTTTGCTGAATGAAACTTCGGCTTCTTCAAGTTTTTCATCCGTCACAGCACGCATAATGGTATAAAGGTCGCTTTCAAGAAGCGGCAGCACAACCTGCGTTTCGGGGTCTCCGAAGCGGCAGTTGTATTCAATAACCTTAGGGCCGGCACTCGTTATCATTAGTCCGAAATAAAGGCAGCCCTTGAACGTTCTTCCTTCTTTGTTCATTGCCTCAATTGTCGGCATGAAGATTTTTTTCATGCATTCATCTGCGATTTTTTCTGTGTAATAAGGATTTGGCGCAACCGTTCCCATTCCGCCTGTATTAAGCCCCTTGTCGCCGTCAAGTGCTCTTTTGTGATCCATCGAAGAAACCATCGGAACAAGTGTTTTTCCGTCAGTAAAAGAAAGCACCGAAACCTCAGGACCTGTTAGAAATTCTTCCACCACGATATTTGCACCGCTGGCACCGAAAATCTTATCTTCCATAATCGAGTGCACGGCTTCTTCTGCTTCTTTTAAGTCATTTGCAATAATAACGCCTTTGCCGAGTGCAAGGCCGTCTGCCTTGACGACAATCGGAAATGCGGCTGTCTTAAGATAGCGAAGTGCATCTTCTGAATTTTCGAACACCTCATATGCCGCTGTCGGAATATTATATTTTTTCATCAGGTTCTTTGAAAAAACCTTGCTTCCTTCGATAACCGCCGCCTTCTTGTTCGGCCCGAAGCATGGGATTCCTGCTTCCTCAAGTGCGTCAACAGCGCCCAAAACAAGCGGATCATCAGGTGCGACAACCGCATAATCGATATCATGCGTCTTTGCAAATTCAACCTGTGCGTCTATGTCCTTTGCACCGATATTTACGCATTCTGCATCTTCTGCCATTCCTCCGTTTCCGGGGAGTGCATATATTTGTGTTATGTCCGGATTTTCCTTTAATTTTTTAATGATGGCGTGCTCTCGTCCGCCCCCGCCGATTACCATTATATTCATAATTTTACTCCGTTCTAATGATGAAAGAGCCTCATGCCCGTAAATGCCATTGCCATATTATATTTGTCGCAGCAGTTTATCACAGCATCATCCCTGATTGAACCTCCCGGCTGGGCGATATAAGAAACACCGCTTCTGTGCGCGCGTTCGATATTGTCATCAAAAGGGAAGAATGCATCCGAGCCCAGAGAAACGCCTGAAATACCCGAAAGATATTTTCGAATCTTTTCCTCCGTCAAAGGCTCGGGCCTTGTTTTGAAATACTTCTGCCAATTGCCCTCTGCACACACATCTTCTTCGTTGCGGTTTATATAGCCGTCAATGACATTGTCTCTGTCGGGGCGCCTGATATCATCTTTGAATGGAAGCTCAAGCACCATCGGCGACTGCCGCAAAAACCAGGTGTCTGCCTTGCTGCCCGCAAGCCTTGTGCAGTGCACTCTCGACTGCTGGCCCGCTCCCACACCGATTGCCTGCCCGTTATATGCAAAGCATACCGAATTGGACTGAGTATATTTTAATGTGATTAATGAAATAATAAGATCCCTCTTTGCCTCGTCAGGAATATTTTTATTTTTTGTGACAACATTTTCAAGCAGGCTTTCATCTATTTTGAAATTGTTTCTGCCCTGTTCGAAAGTCACTCCGAAAACCTGCTTGATTTCGGTCTCTTCCGGAACATAAGCAGGATCAATTTCAACAATATTATAATTTCCGCCCCGCTTTGATTTGAGAATTTCAAGTGCTTCGGGGGCATATCCCGGAGCTATGATTCCATCTGAAACCTCACGCTTTATCAATTCTGCCGTTTTTTTGTCGCACTCTTTAGAAAGCGCAATCCAGTCTCCGAACGAGCACATCCTGTCCGTTCCTCTTGCCCTTGCATATGCGCAGGCAAGCGGCGATTCATCCAGTCCCTCAATATCATCGACAAAGCAGGCCTTTTTAAGACCCTCTGAAAGTGCAAGCCCCACTGCCGCACTTGTCGGGCTCACATGCTTAAACGATGCCGCAGCAGGAAGATTCAGTGCTTCGTCCAATTCCTTCACAAGCTGCCAGGAATTGAAAGCATCCAAAAAATTTATATATCCCGGCCTGCCGTTCAAAATTTTTATCGGCAGATCGCTTCCGTCCGCCATAAAGATTTTTGCTGGCTTCTGATTTGGATTACAGCCGTACTTAAGTTCAAATTCTTTCATGCACCTCTCCTATTTATTTTTGTTTATCAGCCTATCTATATATTTTCCGCTTTCTATGTCCGTATATCTGACATAAAGCGAAATTTTGTTGTCTGAATTAAGGCTTTTCCAGATTCCTTCGGCAAATGCCTCGATATCATCGGGAATTTCTATTCGTTCTGGCTCTCCCGTGAAAGTCGGAAGCGGGTTTCCGTCGCAGATATATGTGTGAATGAAATGCCCCAATCCTGCCTTTGAAGGATATGAATATGTGTATCTGCAGCAGTCTGTGCCTTCCGAATCAATGCTTTTGAGAATACTCATTTCGTAATTAAAGCCGCCTTCAAAATACAAAATGCCGCTTATTCTGGGCGTCAGGTTGGGAGCATCGGGCTCGAATTTCCTTTCCGAAAGCGACTCAGAAAAGCTTTGTCCTTTATTCATATTTTCGACAACAGTATCTGTCTGGTCTCCGTTTGTCACTACCAATGTATTTTTGTTTTTGCGGATTGCATTGTAGATTATGAGCGAAGGGTCTTCGACTTTTGAAGCGTCAAAAGGCTCTGTTCTCAAGTCATCGTTTTCCTTCACGAAAATGCGGTTTCGGCTGTTTTCGCTTCTGCCCATGATAAAATAAGCCGTCACGGCATTCCTGCCGTCTTTCGAGGTCCCGATAATGATTCCCCGTCCGGCATAATCGTTGTTTTTCAGCAAATCTTCTATTTTGTCTGTTTTATATATGTTCATCTGAGCCATCCTTATTTTTTAATATTTCAAGACATACCTTCTGGACTGCCTCGGGCAGAATCACCCACTCTGCATTTTCCATAACACGCCTTTGCAAAGTTTCCGGGGTATCGCCTTCTTCTATATATACTGCCTTTTGCGCAATAATTTTTCCGCCGTCGGGAATTTCGTTTACAAAATGCGCCGTGGCACCTGTGACCTTCACTCCGTAATCAAGTGCTGCTTCATGAACCTTAAGTCCGTAAAATCCCATTCCGCAAAATGACGGAATAAGTGACGGATGGATATTGATAATCCTGTTCGGATAGTTCCTCACAAATTCCGCACTCAGGATTGTCATAAAGCCAGCAAGGACTATCAAATCAATTTCATGTTTTTTTAAAGTGCATAAAATTTCATTTTCAAAATTTTCTCCCATCACCTTTTTTTCGCAGACTGCAGTGGGAATTTCGGCATTTTTCGCACGCTCAAGCGCATAAGCCCCCTCCTTGTTTGATATCACAAGTTCGATTCTGCCCGCATTTATTATTCCTTTTTTTTCTGCGTCAATCAAAGCCTGCAGATTCGTTCCTCCGCCCGAAACGAGAACCGCTATTTTCGCCAATTTCATTCAAGAACCACCTTTTCGGAAGAATTGATTATTTCTCCAATCACATATGCATCTTCTCCGTTTGCATGAAGGATTTCAAGCGCACGCTCTGAATCTTCCTTTGCAGTAACAACGCTCATTCCCACACCCATGTTGAATGTGTTGAACATGTCCCTTTCGGGGATATTGCCCGCCTTTTCGATAAGCTTGAAAATCGGGAGCACCCTGATATCGTCTTTTTTGATTTTTGCTCCGAGCCCGTCCGATATGCTTCTTGGGATATTTTCGTAAAATCCGCCGCCTGTTATGTGCGAAACACCTTTGACTTTTATTTCATCAAACAAGGCAAGCATGGGCTTCACATAAATCTTTGTGGGCGTAAGCAGTGTTTCTTTCAAAGTCTTATTTCCGAGTTCTTCAATTTTCTCGTCAAGGTCTGCATTTTCTATATCAAAAATTTTTCTTACGAGTGAGAATCCGTTTGAATGAACACCGCTTGAAGGAAGCGCAATAACAACGTCTCCTTCCTTCATTGTTTTGTTGTCCAATATTTTGCACTTATCTACCATGCCGACCGAAAAGCCGGCAAGATCATATTCGTCTTCCGGGTAGAATCCCGGCATTTCCGCTGTTTCTCCACCTATGAGCGCTGCTCCGCTTTGAACGCAGCCTTGCGCAACACCCGAAACAATTTCTGCGATTCTTTCGGGAACATTTTTTCCGCAGGCAATATAGTCAAGGAAGAAGAGCGGTTTTGCACCGCAACAGATTATGTCATTAACGCACATCGCAACGCAGTCTATTCCCACCGTATCGTGTTTTCCTGCAAGAAAGGCTATTTTAAGCTTCGTTCCCACGCCGTCTGTTCCGCTGACTAACACAGGCTGTTTGATATTTTGGATATTCGGCTCAAAAAGTCCGCCGAATCCGCCGACATCAGAACACACTCCGCTTGTCATCGTTTTTGAAATATGTTTTTTCATGAGTTCTACGGCCTTGTATCCTGCTGTTATGTCAACGCCTGCCTCGGCATATGATTTTGACTGTGAATTGTTCATGCTCTACTCCTTATTTTCAGATATCTTCATTTCGAAACGGTTCTTTTTTTGTACTTTAGGTATGTCCGTCGGATATATTCCGTCAAAGCATGCCGTGCAGTATCCGTCCCCATGTTCGCCTTTTGCGATTTTTTTGAGGCTGTCAACGCTTAAATATCCCAGGGTATCTGCACCGATATACTTGGCAATCTCCTCCACGGAAAGTTTGCATGCAATGAGATTTTCCTTTGAATCGATATCCGTGCCGTAGTAGCAGGGGTTCGTAAACGGAGGTGCGGAAATTCTCATATGGATTTCCTTTGCGCCGGCGTCCCTAAGCAGCTTCACGATTCTTGCGCTCGTTGTGCCGCGTACAATCGAATCGTCAATCAATACCACTCTCTTTCCCTTCACAACCTTTGCAATCGGATTGAGTTTGATTTTGACCTGATCTTCACGGCTTTTCTGCCCCGGTGCAATGAAGGTTCTTCCAATATATTTGTTTTTTATAAGCCCGATTTCATAAGGGATTCCCGACTGCTTGGAAAAGCCGACCGCCGCATCAAGGCCCGAATCCGGAACTCCGATGACAACATCTGCCTGAACGGGATGTTCCAAAGCAAGAAATGCACCTGCTCTTATTCTTGATTCATGAACCGAACATCCGTCGATTTCGGAATCCGGTCTTGCAAAATAGACATATTCAAATGTGCAAAGCGACCTCGGTGCCTTTTTGCAGTGGTCTTCGATTGAGCGCACGCCGTTTTCGTCAAATATAACAATCTCTCCGGGATTTATATCACGCACCAGTTCCGCTCCCACGGCGTCAAGCGCACAGCTTTCCGATGCCACAATATATCTGCCGTCCGAAGTCTTGCCGTAGCAAAGCGGCCTGAACCCGCGTTCGTCACGAACTGCAATTAATTTTGAAGGTGACATGATAACAAGGCAGTATGCTCCCTTTATTTTGTCCATTGCATGATTCACGGCCTGTTCGATTGAAGGTGCAGTGAGTCTTTCTTTTGTGATTATGTAGGAAATTACTTCTGTGTCGCTTGTGGTGTGAAAAATCGAGCCTTCAAGCTCCAGCTTGTTTCTCAATTCAGCAGAATTAACGAGATTTCCGTTGTGAGCAAGTGCCATTTTGCCTTTGATGTGATTTACGACAATCGGCTGTGCATTGCTGCGGTCGTTCGAACCCGTCGTTCCGTAGCGGACATGACCCACCGCAATATGCCCCTCTCCCAGGCGGTTTATGATTTCCGGCTTAAAGACATCGTTTACGAGTCCGACATCCTTATATCCTGCAAAAACTCCGTCGTCATTCACAACAATGCCGCAGGATTCCTGGCCTCTGTGCTGAAGAGCAAAAAGCCCGTAATAAGCCGTGCTTGCGACATCGCACTTTTCTTGTGAATATACGCCGAATACTCCGCATTCTTCTCTCAGATTACTCATATTCCCCTCCGTGTTCAGTTACCGAACACTCTTTTCATCATTTCGTTATAGGCATCTTCAACCCCGCCCAAATCACGGCGGAAGCGGTCTTTGTCAAGCTTCTCGTTTGTTTTGGCATCCCAGAAGCGGCATGTATCGGGCGATATTTCATCTGCCAGAACAATTTTCCCGTCTGCAAGCTTTCCGAATTCAAGCTTAAAATCAACGAGCTTCACAT
>CAVHKC010000061.1:477-6914 GCA_963636455.1 Ruthenibacterium lactatiformans | reverse complement strand
GCCAAATAACGAAGGTCGGTAAAATAATGGGTAAATATTTCGGAACAGACGGATTCAGAGGAAAAGCAGGTGAAGTCCTCACGGCAGAGCATGCTTTTAAAACAGGAAGATATCTCGGATATTATTATAAAAAAAATCACCGCTCGGACGGAAGAGCAAGAATCGTCATAGGAAAAGACACAAGACGCTCATCATATATGTACGAGCACGCACTTGCGGCAGGCATAACTGCATCTGGTACGGATGCATATCTTATTCATGTCACGACAACTCCTTGCATAAGCTTCATCACAGCCGATGAAAAATTCGACTGCGGCGTGATGATTTCGGCAAGCCATAATCCTTTTTTCGACAACGGAATCAAGCTTGTAAACGGCAAGGGCGAAAAAATGGACGAAGCCGTTCAGAATATGATTGAAAAATATATCGACGGAGAAATCGGAGAAATCCCTTATGCAACAGAAGAAGCGATAGGAAAGGTCGAAGATTATTATTTCGGAAGAAACAGATATATAGGCTTTCTTACGGGGCTTGCGGAAAAATCACTTGAAAACTGCAAGATAGGGCTTGACTGCGCAAACGGAAGCGCATGGATGATAGCAAGAGCGGTTTTTGATGCTTTGGGCGCAAAGCCTCAGGTCATAAACAACAACCCCACGGGCCTTAACATAAATTTGGATGCCGGCTCCACACATATCGAGGGTCTGCAAAAATATGTTAAAGAAAACATGCTTGATGTGGGATTTGCATTTGACGGAGATGCCGACAGGTGCCTTGCGGTGGATGAAAAAGGCGAAGTCGTAAACGGCGACAAAATTATATATATCTGCGCCAAATATTTAAAAGAAAAAGGAATGCTCAAAAAAGACACAGCCGTCACGACAATAATGTCAAACTTCGGGCTGTACAAAGCACTTGACAGAGCAGACATAAAATACGAAAAAACAAATGTCGGAGACAAATATGTCTACGAATGCATGAAAGAAAAGGATTATTCGCTCGGAGGCGAGCAGTCGGGGCATATCATTTTCAGAGATTATGCGCACACGGGTGACGGAATAGTGACCGCAATCATGCTTATGAATGTCATGATAAAAACACAGCTTCCGCTTTCGATTCTTGCAAAGGGCTGCACCATGTATCCTCAGGTGCTTAAAAATGTCGTTGTTGACGACAAACAAAAAACGCTTGACGATGATGATGTAAAGAAAGCTTGCGAAAAATGCGAAAAGGAGCTTGGCCAAAACGGAAGAATTCTTTTAAGAGCAAGCGGAACAGAGCCTGTGCTTAGGGTTATGGCAGAGGCAGGAAGCGATGAAGAAGCAGAAGAAAAGGTGGATTTGATAATTGCTTCGATGGCGGCTTCCGGTCATCTTAAGGAAATCAGAAAATAAAGGTGATATAAAATGTCGGTTAAAATTGAGGATCTTTTTGATCTTGAACATACAAAAGCCTGCGACTTTCTCAAGCAGTTTACATATCCCTGGGAGGCACTTCCTCAGATTTCGGATTTTATAAAGGAGCTTGGGGAAAGCCTTTCGGATGATGAATATGAAAGAATCGCAGATGATATATGGATTGCAAAGGATGCAAATCTTTACAACCATTCGGCATATATCGCAGGTCCTTGCATAATAGGGCACAGAACAGAAGTGCGGCCTTCTGCATTTATCAGGGGCTCGGCACTGGTCGGCGATGACTGTGTGGTGGGAAATTCGACAGAGCTTAAAAATGTGATTCTTTTTGATAATGTTCAGGTTCCGCATTACAATTATGTGGGAGATTCGATTCTTGGCTACAAGGCGCACATGGGTGCAGGCTCGATCACATCAAATGTGAAAAGCGATAAGCTCTTGGTTGTCGTTAAAGACGGGGAATATTTTTACGAAACAGGCAGAAAAAAGGTCGGTGCAATGCTTGGAGACAGGGTTGAAATCGGCTGCAATTCTGTTTTGAATCCGGGCTGCATTATCGGGCGTGATTCAAGTGTTTATCCGACATCATGCGTAAGAGGCGTGATTGAAGAAATGAGCATTTGGAAGGATAACGGCACTGTTGTAAGCAAGGAGAGCAAATAAAAGGACAGTGATTTTAATGCTTTTATTTCAGCAGCTTTATGCCGCTGATCTTTATCAAAGAAGGAAATAAAATGAGCGATAAAAGTAATTTTTTTGC
This sequence comes from Ruthenibacterium lactatiformans, assembly GCA_963636455.1. Classification (GTDB taxonomy): domain Bacteria; phylum Bacillota; class Clostridia; order Lachnospirales; family Lachnospiraceae; genus RGIG5612. Next base: position 4,739 of record CAVHKC010000061.1, on the reverse strand, counting down.
AATGCTTTCACGCATGAAATATGTAAACCGCTGGGGTTTGATGAGAAATACTTCAAACGAAACGATTGCGGAGCATACGATGGATGTGATTTTCATTTCGCATGCGCTTGTGGTTATTGCAAATACATATTTTGACGGTGCGCTTGATGAGGGCAGAGCTGTTCTTCTTGCGGCTTATCACGATGCGCCGGAAATCATGACAGGCGATATGCCAACGCCCGTGAAATACTTTGATTCGGGCATAAGGAAGGCTTATGCAAGAGTGGAAAATGCGGTTCAGAAGAAGATGATTTCTTCTTTGCCTGAAGAAATGCAGCTTGAATATGACGGGCTTTTCAATATCGAAGATGATGAAGATATTCTGCTTTACCGCTATGTCAAGGCGGCTGATAAGCTTTCGGCTTTCATAAAATGCGTGGAAGAAGAAAAAACAGGAAATTCGGATTTTAAGGATGCAAAAGAAGCAACGCTAAAGACCTTGCTTGACCTTAAAATGCCGGAAGTAGATTTCTTCATGAAAAATTTCCTTCCGGGCTATTATCTCACGCTTGATGAGCAGACGGCAGGGATTGCTCCCAAGCTTTCGGACTTTGAAAAGCTTGAAGGACGCCTTGAAGAAGATAATGAAGATGATATAATAATCAAAAAATAAAGTCACGGATATGGGGTTTAAGGAGGTAAACTTTAATGTCTACAAAAATGCAGTACAAAAGAAGCGAAATAGGGCCTGGAAAACAAGGTTTTTCAAAGACACGTTCCATTATTGAGGCGGCTTTTTACGGAAACAATGTCGTTTCGGTAAATTCGCTTGAGGAAGCCTACAATCTTGCGAAAAATTCGCCGGGGACTGTTGTCACGGACATGCCTGTTTTTAAAGGAGAAACCTTCGGGCTTCCAAAGGATGCAAAGGTATTGCTTTTTAACGACGGCTCTGTGACGGGCAGGTGCGCTGCCGCAAGGCGAATTATCGGAGAGCCTGGCGTTGATACGACAGACCTTGACAAAAAACTTATGGATGCCGTTTATGATACACGGTATTCTACAATGTATCATGCGCAGGCTGTTATCGGACTTGACGGCGAGTTTATGGTAAGAGCCCATCTGCTTATTCCCGAAGGTGAAGAAAACATTCTTTACAACTGGCTTATAAATTTCCAGTATTTTTCAGAAGAGTACAAAGAAATGTACAAGAATTCTCAGGTGATTGAGGGCGAATCAGACATTTATATTTTCTCAGATCCTCAATGGAGTCATGCAGAGCACCCTTTGGGGCTTACATATTTTGACACTGCAAACAACTGTGCAGCACTTCTTGGCATGAGATATTTCGGCGAGCACAAGAAGGGAACGCTCACCATCGCATGGGCAATTGCAAACAGACACGGTTATGCAAGCTGCCACGGCGGTCAGAAAAAATATACGCTTAAAGGCGGAAAAACTTATGTTGCTTCCGTATTCGGGCTTTCGGGCTCCGGAAAATCAACGCTTACTCACGCAAAGCACGGCGGAAAATACGATGTGACAGTGCTTCATGACGACGCTTTCGTCATCAATTCTGACACTTGTTCTTCGATTGCACTTGAGCCCACATATTTTGACAAGACAGCCGATTATCCTGTCGATTCCGAAGACAACAAATATCTGCTTACGGTTCAGAACTGTTCGGCAACTCTTGATGAAGACGGAAAGGTTGTTCTTGTGACAGAAGATGTAAGAAACGGAAACGGCCGTGCAATCAAATCAAGGCTTTGGTCGCCGAACAGGGTAGACAAAATCGAAGAACCTGTAAATGCCATATTCTGGATTATGAAAGACCCTACCATTCCTCCTGTTGTGAAGCTTAAGGGCGCAAGCCTTGCTGCTGTCATGGGCGCAACACTTGCAACAAAGAGGTCTTCTGCCGAAAGGCTTGCACCTGGCGTTGACCCGAATGCGCTTGTTGTGGAGCCTTATGCAAATCCTTTCAGAACATATCCGCTTGCAAATGATTATGTCAAATTTAAAAAGCTTGTGGAAGAAAAAAATGTCGACTGCTACATAATCAACACAGGCGACTTTATGGGAAAGGATGTCAAAAAGGAAGTCACAATCGGAATCCTTGAGGCAATCGTGGAAGGAAAGGCAGATTTCAAACAGTGGGGGCCCTTTGAAGATATCGAAATTTTCGAGCAGGAAGGATATGTCCCCGATCTGAATGATGAAAACTACATTGAAGCACTCAAAGCAAGGATGAATGACAGGCTTAATTTTGTCGAATCAAGGCTGACATTCAAAAACGGTTACGATAAACTCCCCGACGATGCGCTTTTGGCAATCGCAAAGGTTATCCAAAACCTTGAGTAAAGCATCTTAATGCAGACAAAATCATATCTTTTTGTAAAGAGTTTTTTGGATAAAATAGCAAAAGACAAGCTGTATAACTATTCGGCAAATGCAGCTTTCTTTTTGATCTTATCAATTTTCCCCTTTTTGATTTTGCTGCTTACAATGGTTCACTACACGCCTTTAACGGAAGAATTTTTGATCGAGCAGATGGAAAAATTTCTGCCGGAGGTAATATATCCTTTAATGGTGCAGATTGTGGATGAAATCTACAGCACAACCTTCGGAGGAGCGGTGATTTCCATATCGGCACTCGGTGCTTTGTGGTCTGCTTCAAGGGGCGTTCTTGCACTTATCAGAGGCACAAATGTCGCATTCAACATAAATGACAGAAGAAATTATTTCAGAGTCAGGCTGCTTTCGTGCTTCTACACGCTTTTGATCAATGTTCTTTTCGCATTTGCCTTGATTACGATGGTTTTCGGAAAGACCTTATATTCCTCACTTAAGAACCAAAAAAGCTTTCTTTATGATGTCTTGAAATTTTTCCTTCAGCAAAGGATTCTGGTAGCACTTATTGTGATGACTTTGATTTTCATGCTGATATACAAATTCATGCCCGCAAAGCCGAACCGCTTCTGGCTTATGTTTCCGGGCGGCGTTATCTGTGCAGGCGCATGGCTTGCACTTTCGCAGCTTGCAAGCATTTATATCAGAAAATTCCCCAATTTTTCTTATACCTACGGTTCTTTGACATCGTTTATTTTGTTTATGCTGCTCATGTATTTTTATATGTATATCTTATTTGCCTGTGCGGAAATCAATTTCTTTTTCAAGTCGTGGGTTGAAACAAAAGAAAAGCGAAAGCAGGTAAGAAAAGCCGTAAAATACGAAGAAAAGCAGGAAACCAAAAGGATAAAGCAGGAAACCAAAAGGCTCAGGAAAGAAGAGCAGGAAGAAATAAAACAAAAAAGCCCAAAATAAGATCTGAAATTCTGACGCCTAGCAAAAGCCAGGTGGGTTCACCGCACTTTAGTTTTTGAAGTCCCTTTAACCAAGAAGGGCATTTCAGCCGCTAAAAAATATTGGAATCCCTTTAAATCGGTGTAGGTTCAAAATGCCAGACCGCTATCTTGGGTTGGCTTAATTCTACTACATAATAATCAACAGTACAAGATTGACACACTATGGCTTTTATGCTTAAATTATAAGGTTAAAAATTCCAGTGGAGTTTAAGCTTTTTTATACGCATTGATAAAGAAAGCAGTTTGTTTCACAAAATTTGGCAAACCAATATCCCGTATATAATCGGGAAATACAAATATACAAAAGAAGGTAAGAGCATGAACGACAGATTGGCGCAGATCAGAGCTGAGGCGCTTGAAAGAATCAAAAACGCATCTAATATTGAAGACCTTAACAGCTTAAGGGTTGCATATCTTGGCAAAAAAGGCCCGATAACAGAGCTTCTTAAGGGCATGAGGGAAGTTTCGGCAGAAGAAAGGCCGATACTCGGTCAGATTATAAACGATGCAAGAAAAGACATAGAAACAAGGCTTGAAGAAGCTGGAAAAGAGCTTGAAACGGCTGTCATTAATTCCAAACTTAAGTCTGAAGTCATCGATGTTACGCTTCCGGGCAGGAAGAAAAATATCGGACATATCCATCCGGACAACATGATTCTTGAAGAAGTCGAAAATATTTTCATCGGCATGGGATACGAGGTTGTTTCGGGGCCCGAAATCGAATATGACGAATATAATTTCGAAAAGCTTAATATCCCAGCAAATCACCCCGCAAAGGATGAGCAGGATACTTTCTATATCGATTCGAAAATTTTGCTTAGAACCCAAACATCTTCCGTTCAGATAAGGCAGATGGAAAAGGGCGTTCTTCCGATCAAGATGATTGCGCCGGGCCGTGTTTTCAGAGCAGACGAG
>CAVHKC010000061.1:0-467 GCA_963636455.1 Ruthenibacterium lactatiformans | reverse complement strand
GCAACGCATTCGCCGTGCTTCCACCAGATTGAAGGCCTTGTGGTTGACAAAGGAATCACCTTTGCAGACCTTAAGGGCACGCTTGACGAATTCGCAAAGAAATTTTTCGGAGAAGACACAAAAGTAAAATTCAGGCCGCATCATTTTCCTTTCACAGAGCCCAGTGCGGAGGTGGATGTTTCGTGCTTTAAGTGCAAGGGCAAAGGCTGCAGGTTCTGCAAGAATGAAGGCTGGATCGAAATCTTAGGCTGCGGCATGGTTCATCCGCATGTTCTTGAGATGGTCGGAATCGATCCGGAAGAATATTCGGGATTTGCCTTTGGCTTAGGCCTTGAAAGGCTGACGCTTCTCAAATATGAAATAGACGATATGAGACTTCTGTACGAAAACGACTACAGATTTTTGAAACAATTCTAAGGAAAGGGAAGAAAAATGAACGCATCATTATCATGGATAAAAGCATATGT
>CAVHKC010000060.1:625-7168 GCA_963636455.1 Ruthenibacterium lactatiformans | reverse complement strand
TGCGTCCCTGAAGCTTTGGCTTTCTTCGTCCCAAACCTTTCCGCATTTTATGATTTCTTCGATTTTTTTAACGATAACAAAAGCCTCGAAAAGCTTTGCTTTTGTTTTGTCGCCTTCAATAAAGCAAACTTCTGTCCCTGCGCCGTTTGGAAGCGAATGCTTTTCATATGTCTTTGCGCCGAAATTAAGCTTATTGTTTTCGTCATATTCAATGCCGCCTGCTTCTTTTCGCATGACTTGAGAAAAAATCAAATTGACAAAATCCAGAATCTCGCTGCGGCTTCTGAAATTTTCGCCCAGGACTATTCTTTTGTTTTCCTTGTTTTCCTCATCGTCCTTTTCATAAGCATCATATTTTTCGACAAACAAATCCGGACATGCCATTCTGAAAGCATAAATGCTTTGCTTTACATCACCCACCATGAAAACCGAATTCGGTGCAATTGCCGAAATTATTTCTTCCTGCAGCCTGTTGGTGTCCTGATACTCATCAACAATAATTTCTTTAAAACGCTTCCGCATTCTGGCGGCTGCATCTGTATAGACTTTTTTTCCGTTTTCATCTTTTTTAACGAGTATGTCAACTGCTGCATGCGCTATGTCGCCAAAGGATGCAATCTGTTTTTCTGCCTTCTGCTTTTTTAATTCTTTCGAAAATGCATTCACGGCTTTCTTAAGGCCGAGGGCGGCTTCTTTTGTATACAAAAGGTCTTCTTTATATTCTTCCATCGATTTTGAAAGAATTCCTGTTTTTAATTTTTTTATAACATCTTTATAATTATCCCTTAAATCCTTTGCGGCTTTTTGTTTTTCGGGGTCAACATCCTCACAACTCTTTTTTATTGAGGGAAGCTTTTTGAATTCCATAAGCTTGATTTCTGTATACAAATCCTCAAAGCTTAAGTTTCTGATTCTTTCGAAATTTTCCTTTTCTTCTGCTATGATTTCTTCATATTTTTCGGGGCCCGAATCCTCGTTTGCAATTTCAAGTGCAGCCCCTGCAAGCTCTGTTATTTCGTCAAATTTATTTGCAATCAGTGCCTCGATTCCTTCAAACCACGGCTGATTTTCGATGTTTTCGCAGTCAGTGTATGCCGATAATGCATTTTCAATCCATTCATCAGGCCATGCAGAGCTTTGCGCAAAATCAAAAACCTGCGCTGTGATGGTTTCCAATTTTGAATCATCCTTGTCCATGCAGTACCTGGCAAAAGCCAAAAACTCCCCGTCTTCTGCGGCATAAAGATTTTCTATGACTTCTGCCATAACATCGGTTTCCAAAAGCTTAAGCTCTGCCGCATCCGCAATTCTTACATTGGGATCAAGCTTTGAACTTTCGATATTGTCTTTTACGATTGACATGCAAAGGGCATCGATCGTCATGATATTTGCCGACGGGATTTTAAGCACCTGGCGTCTTAAATTTTCATCGTCAGGCCTTTGCTTCAGTTCGTTCAAAACCGCTTTTCGGATTTTTTCTTTCATCTGTGAAGCGGCTGCTTTTGTGAATGTCATAATGAGGAAATCGTCTATATCAATCGGATTTTCGCTGTCGGTTATTTTTCTGATTACACGCTCCACAAGCACAGCGGTCTTTCCGCTTCCCGCCGCTGCCGAAACAAGAATGTTTTTATTTGAAACTCCTATGGCCTCTTCCTGGCTTATTGTCCATTTTATTTCTGCCATTACTCGCCCTCTTCCTTCATGTCATCATGCATTTTTTCTTCTTCGCATTCTGCCTTGTTGATTATTGCTCTTGCTGTTTTTGCGTCAATTTCGCTGTAATCTTTATAACCGCTGTGCAAAATACCGGGTTCAAACTTGCATATATCGTAATAATCGCAGTATTTGCATGCGTAAGCTTCGTCCTTTTCCTTAACGGGTGCGATTTCTATTATGCCGTTTCTTATTGCCTGTGCGGCTTCATCGATTTTTTCTTCGACAAATTCAACAAGATTTTCAAATTCATTCTCACATGCGGCATCTGATGTGCCTGAAATTCCATCTTTGGTCAGTTTAATATTCACCACGGTGCTTTTTTTTGTTTCCTTGAGGTTTTTGTCGATCGCATCAAGGTTCATATCCATGTTTGTAAGGCCGTTCATCATATTTCTTTTTTCTTCTTTTTTTTCGTCCGAAATATATTCGTCTTTGATGAAATAATAATATATTCCGCCGGGCCTTATTTTTTTTGAAGGATTTTCGGCTTGTGCTTTTTTCATAGCCTCGTTAAGATAAACCGTAAGCTGAAGCTGTGTTCCTGTATATATGTCCTTGAACGAGAAATCCTTGTTTCCGGACTTGTAATCTATAATCTTAACAAAGATATCCCCTTCATCATAAATATCCACTCTGTCAATTTTTCCGGAAAATCTCAGCTTATCCTTGCTTTCGGACACAAACAAAAGCTCAAAATATTCCGGTCTGAAAAGTCCGTCTTTTACATGCCTCCTCAGCACATCTGTTGTTTTTCTTGCAACCTCGTGAATCCTTTTCAGCAAAAATTCATTTCTTGCATTCATGGTGAAGATTTCTTTATCTGCTTCGCAGACTGCTTCTTCTACTGATTCTTCGATTATTTTGCGGCTTTCTTCATCGCCCACATTTTCGAATGTAAAATTGTTTTCATACAATTTTTTTGAATATTTTTCGACCGCCGAATGATAGATTGTTCCTAATGCGGCGGATTCTATTTTATATTCCGGGCGATTTTCGATTCCCAAACCATATTTCATAAAATGCATAAAAGCACATTTTTCGAAATTCTCAAACCTGCTTACGCTTCCTTTGATAATCTCGCCAAAAAGATTTTTTGCATTTTCTTGTTTCAAAGGTCCTTCGATATTTGAAACAAGTGCAGAGTTGATTATTCTGTCAAGCTTTTCAGGCTCTTCTTCGCCGAAAAGCTTCACAAGTGCCTCGCCTTCCTTGCTTATATTCTGCGTTTTAACATATTCTGAAATTTTGGCTGCCAATTTTCTTCTTCCGGCTTCGGGCCAATAAATATCTGCGCAATTTGGGGATGTTATTTCGGCATCTTTTTTTATCCTCCTTACGGATTCAAAAATATATGCTTCTTTTATTTCTTCTTCCGACGGATTTATTGCGGCGCATGTTATATAAAGCCTTTCTTTGGGCTTTGAAAGCATATTGTGAAGGTAGAACCTCTGCGTGAAAATGTTTTCTGTTTCGGTCGGTGCAAGCTCCGCATTTATCCCTGTTCTTTCTTTTAAGAGCTGCCTTTCTTTTTGCGTAAGGATAATGCTTCCCGAGGTTTTCTTGGGGATATTCTTGTCGTTTGCGCCTGCAAGGAAAAGAACTTTCGTGTTTTCAAGCCTTGTTCTGATAAGGTCTCCCACAAGGAGCGCATCAAGGGCTGGCGGTGCAATCCCCACCTTTAGCTTGGCAAGTCCTGCCTGAATAATATCTGAATAATCCTTAAGCGAAATTTTGGTATCCTTCAAAAGCTCTTTGGTTTTTTGAACAAGACCCGCTGCCAATTCATAAACACGCCCGTATTCGTCTGCCTTTGCAAGTTCATCATTTGCTCTGAACTCTTCTTCGGCACTTTTCAGTTTCTCTTCGCATTTGAAATCTTCAAACAGCTCAAGCAGTGCATCCGCATAATCGCATGCGCTGTTATTGGCTTTTTTCATTCTTTTATAAAACGGAAGAATGGAATTTATAAAACTCTTTCTTATTTTGTTGAGTTCTTCGAGATTCCACTTGAGTTCTCCGCTTCCTTTAAGCTTCTTGTTTTTTGCAAAATCCTTTTTCCATCTTTTTTCGCCTTCTATTGCAAATTCCAGGCAGTAATTTTCAAGCAGGCACAGTTCGTCTGCCGTGATATCCGGGACACCTGTTTTTAAAAATGCAAAAACTTCATCATACATAAAGCCTTTGTCGGAAAGTGCAAGTGCGGCATTTAGAAATCTCGACAATGGATTGTCGCAAAGTGAACTCTTATCGTCGATGAAGACAGGAAGATTCGCCCTTGCAAAGGTTTCTTTGAAAATATGAGCATAGCCTTCCATATCAGCAGAAATTATCGCAATATCTTTGTATCTTACGCCTTCATTTCGGACAAGCTCCGAGATTTTTTGTGCGATAAATTCGACTTCCTCTGTCATATTCAATGCCTTGTAAAGGCTTACTTTTTCAGGCAGCCTTGAAAGCAGCTGCTCGTCCGAGCCTGAAATTTCGTTATTTGAATTTCCTGTTGCTTCATCGCATTCGATTTCAATATTTTCTTCCTTTGCGATTTCCTTGAGCTTGAAATATGTTTTTCGGCTAAGATCGAAAAGGTCGTATTCGGGCTTTTTCCTGTCTGCCTCATTTGCAGGAAGCGTGACTGCAAAGGTTAGGCTTGCCGCCGTTTTCATCAAGGCTTTGAGTGCCTTGTACTGAATCGGCGTAAAGCCCGTGAATCCGTCAAAATATATATTTGCACCCTGAATGATTTTTGAATCCTTTGCATATTTTGCAAAAAAATCAAGCAGCCGCTCGCTCGTTGTGTAGCTGCCTTTGATTTCTTCCTGGAATTTTTCAAAAAGAAGCCTGATATCGTGGATTTTTGCCAAAAGCAGTGCATCGTCTTTTGCTGCTTCCTGCATATAAAAAAGCTTGTCGTCGTTTATGTCGTATTGGATAAGCTCCGTAATCATCGACATCATTTCATCCGCAAAGCCCGCCGTGTGCGATTTTGCAGAATATATGGAAAGTTCTGAGCGATTTTCGTTTATAACCTTGCGCATAAGAAGTGCTTTTCCCGTGTCATCAAGAATGTTTTCAATCTTTATGCCAAGCTTTTCAAAAACCTTGTAAGCCAGGTGCTCAAAGCTTGACACATCGATATTAAGCGCCGCATGTGCCGGGTGCATTGCAATGATTTTCGCCTGTGTCTGAAAGGACGCCTGTTCTGGCGTTATGACAATAAAGCGTTCTTCGGGATGTTCGATTGACGCGCTTACGATTTTTTTGCATATCAGATTTGTTTTGCCGGAGGAGGCCGGTCCCATAATAATTTTTAAACTCATATGAAAATTATATCAAAGTGAAAGTCCAAAAAGAAACCCTGTTTCAGTGGTAAAATATTGTCTCTCTTACAATATTGTTTTCGTACCACTCTTTGGGTGCTCCGTCTGTTTTGTAAGCCTTGTCCAGCATTTTGTATATCTGCGGATATTTAACCTCATATTTTAGCAATGTCTTAAGTTCAGAAGTCTGCATGGGCAGTATTTTCATTCCTGATATATACCTTGTGCCGTCACCGTTATAATATTCCATTGACCTTCTGCCTCTGAAGTCCGATATCACATTGTTATTTAAAAATGTAGTAACGAATACACAGTATGCCTCCTCTTCGGGGTGCGCCAAACAATAATCGCCCAAATGTCTTGATACCGGTTCCATTTCCATTCTTCGCTGGTTTTTACTGTCTGCAAGCGTTGCCTCTATAAGCAGTGTATGTTCGGGATAATCGTCTGTAATCCCGTATTTCCATACTATATCGGCTTCTCCTCCTTTGGCATGAGTTTTGGGAAGCAAGTCGGCTTCGAGCGATAAATTCATATATTCAAGGACATCCCCTTTTCGTTCACTGATTATATACCATGCAATGCCAAGCACATATTCGAAGATTGTCGGTATATCTGCATTGTCTGTGACACTGTTTCTTATTTCATTGTCATTTCTGCTTTCGAATTCATCAAGCAGTCTGATGAGCGTGTCTTTATCAAACTTATCATCTATAAGCTTATTAAATCTCGCATACCTTTCATCCTTTATAACCTTCTTAGCCGTTTCCTTATCGGCTATGCAGGCTCCCAGAGTGCATCCTAATTTTTGATATAAAATATCAGTGTCTATATCAAAGAAGCAGCCTATATCTTTCAGTAGTACATTCTTTGACAAAAGTTCCGTCTTTTCAAATGCAATATCCGTCAGATTTTCGGCTATTATCTCCACATAACATTTTGGAAGTACATCCAGCCTCACTTTATTATCCTCAAATAAGACGATATCTGTGATTTTGAAATATCTTCTGTTTAAATCAAAATAGTCCGATAATGTAGCCTTTGCCTTGAAAGTGTGCATTATCTTGAAAAACTCTTCATTGAATTGTTCCTCGTTTACGGCGTTCAATATCGGTGCTTCATTAAAAACAGATTGCCCGCCTTTTGAAATTACTTTCCTTGTACTGCCTGCGAAAAAGTATTTTCTCCATGCAGTGCCGATTTTGTTATTTGTCAATTTCTTCGTGACTTCATATAATTGCAGTGCAAGATTGTCCTTTGAAAATACAATTTTTCTCAACAAAGTGTATAAAGCATAATATGTCTTGTCGTATTTCGCACTTTTTCTGTTGATTCCTATGCTGCATATCAATTCTTCCGTGACAGGCTCTGTCTTAAAAAGTTCCAATGCCTGCTTGTAATTATCCTTTTCCATCAAAACCGATAAAATTATATCGTCAAAATTTTTCGTGCCTTTTTTCCGATATTCCTTTATATTTTCAATAATGTTTTTCGTGGTATGCCAATC
>CAVHKC010000060.1:0-598 GCA_963636455.1 Ruthenibacterium lactatiformans | reverse complement strand
TTCGTAAGATATTCCAGCTCATTTATGACATATAAAAACACAACAAAAGGTCTTACAATTTTTCCTTCAACATCATTTGCCGCCTTTAACATCTGTTTGAAATACAAAAAACAATCCTTTGGAATCTCCAAAAAATTATCTGACGAAAAATCGCCCGAATCAGCTATTTTCAGCAATTCCAATCCTGCTTCGGTTATATTTCGTTCATCGTCCAAAAGCCCAATGTCCCTTAACCCTGATGTTTTTTCTCTGGCATCTTTGTCCGGGCGTGCGGCAGCTCCTTTTACAAAATTATTTTCCTTCAGAAAATTGTAATATTCTGCCTGAAAATCCTTATTGTTTGACCACTTCCTGTTTTTATTTTCTTTCAGTTCTTTAAACTGCCTCATTAACTGCAATTGCTTTTCTATGCTCAAATTGAAGTTTTCCGTGCGGTAGCTTGTTGTTCCGACAGACCAGCAATAGCTTTTAAATTCAACCTTTTTTGCCATAATAAATACCTCTGATCAATAATTTACAACCAACACTTCTTTTGTTATTCCGTCTTTTTTTGTGTGATAATTCGAATTTGTGTAATCATAATTCAAAGGTATTGCCC
>CAVHKC010000059.1:970-7181 GCA_963636455.1 Ruthenibacterium lactatiformans | reverse complement strand
GTGCTTCGGCAACGGTTGTCATGACTGGCGGAAGCAAAAGCGGAAGTGCAGCGGTGACCGTCAAGGCTGCGGATGTTTCCACGCTGGATCCCAAACCGCAGGCATATACGGCTTCAAAAAAAATTACTGTCACAAATGACGGATTTGAAGACGGATTGGTTAAAAAAGACGGATATTGGTATTACAGGAAAAGCGGAGTATATCTTACAGGCCTTCAAAAGATCAACGGCTATTGGAGATATTTTGACTTAAGTACACGAAAGATGCTCACAGGCATTCAGAAAGTGAACGGCTTCACACGTTATTTTGAAGAAGGAACGGGAAGAATGCTCACAGGTCTTCAAAAGATCAATGGTTATTGGTATTATTTTGAACCGGGCACAGGCAAAATGCTTACGGGACTTCAAAAGATAAACGGCTACTGGCATTATTTTGACCTCAAAACAGGCAAGATGCTTACAGGAATTCAGAAGGTAAACGGCTTCATGCGCTGCTTCCAGTCTGAAACAGGCAGAATGCTTACCGGTCTTCAAAAGATAGACGGCACATGGTATTATTTCCAGTCCGGCACAGGCAGAATGCTTACTGGACTTCAAAAGATGAACGGCTACTGGCGTTATTTTGATCCCACAACAGGCAAGATGCTTACAGGAATTCAAAAAGTAAACGGCTACACACGTTATTTCCAGCCCGGCACAGGCAGAATGCTTACCGGCCTTTTGGAAATCGACGGCTATTGGTATTATTTTGAACCGGGCACGGGCAGAATGCTTACGGGCACGCACACAATCAACGGAACGACCTATACATTCAAATCAAACGGAATAATGATCAAGTAATAAGCATAATAAATATTGTAAGAAGATTTATTTTAGGATTGGCAAAAAAGGAGAAAGTGAAAATGGGAAAAAGCATGGGTTTGATTAAAAGGCTTGTGTGTCTGGCTTTGACAGCGTCATTGATTCTTGCGGGAAGCGTGACAGCTTTCGCAGATGATAACCAGAATATGAAGGTTCAAGACGATGTTTCCTACACAGAAGAATCGGCAGGCGCACCCCCTGCAAGCTTCGATATTTATATCCAGGTCGGTGATGATAACGAAGAAAGCGACAGATATAAAATAACAAGCATAACAGGGCAGCAGATGAGGCTTTGGGCCGAAAAAGGAACGCTTAAATATTCTGCAGCAAGCAATTATTCAAACACTGCGGGCAGAATCGTGAAGGAATGGATTCCCCTTACTGACTTTGCAAGCCTTGTTTCAAATGCTGTAGGATACAAGGTCTGCTATGAAGGAAACGATAATTTCATCATGGGCGAGGACTTCACGAAAGCCGAAGACATGAAGGATTATGACAGAGCGGCGCAGACGGGAAATTGGTATTCCTACAAATCAATGGTTGATACCAAAAGATATTATTATCCAAGCTGGGATTCAAGTTCCGATGCGGGCGCAGTTGAAGTTCCTGCTGTTATAGGAATCAAATCATACGGTGCAAAATCGGGAATGTCTGACACTGTGCTTGATATGTACGGAGGAAGTGCAGACTATCTTTGGGCATATGTTGTAAATTACGGTCAGACTTCACTTTCGGAGATGAATTATCAATATTTCTGGTACGGTCAGAGCGAGGCAAGCTTCAGATATGAAAAAAGCGAGCCCATAAATCAAACTATTTCGGCACTTTTGAATGCTAAAATTGAAGAAGCCGAAGGATATCTTGCAAATACTGTTGTTGACACTTCTTCAAAGAATGTTGCTCAGGGCACATATTGGGTTACGCAATATGTTTATGACTGCTTCGAGGAAGCTTATGACAATGCAAAGGCTGCCGCTTCGAAAACAGACTCCACAAATGGCGAAGGCTTTGAAGCAATGACTGCACTTGTTTCTCAAATCGAAACATTTGCAAATGCAAGGCAGGCAGGCGAAAAAACAGGATATTTCTGGTACAGCAAGGATGCGACGGAATATACAATCACAAGCAGCGACCAGCTTTGGGAGCTTTGCCAGATTGTAAACGGTGTGGCTTATGATGAATCAAGCGGAAAGTCTATAGCACAAGACAGCTTCAAAGGAAAAACAATTTATCTTGCTTGTGATATCGATGCCAACGAAAGCAAACCGCATATCGGAACAACTGAACATGAGTTTGACGGAACATTTGACGGACAAAATCACACAATCAGCAATCTTTTGATAACATTTTCAAACGACGTTTATACAACTTACGGATATTACACTGCGCTGTTTGGCTCAATAGGTGAGAATGGCACAGTAAAGAATCTGACTGTAAAAGGAAAGAGCGGCACAGCGGCAATAACAAATTATATCGGCGGTCTTGCAGGAATCAACTATGGCTTGATTGAAAACTGCCGTTCATATATTGATGTTACCGCATCATCTTCTTATTATTCGGGAGGCATTGCGGCATTCAATCAGGGAACAATCAAAAACTGCATAAATTACGGAGCTGTAAGCGGAAAAAATATAACAGGCGGCATTGCAGGATTGAATTCGGGAACGATAACGATGTGTGCAAACCACGGAAATATCTCAAGCACGCAGTCGGATGTTCAATGCGATCTTGGCGGAATTGCCGGTGATAACGCAATGTATTCAAAAATCGAAAATTGCTACAATATCGGATATATTGCAGGCGGTGCAAAAGATATTGCAGGCGGAATTTCGGGCTTTGTCGGAAGCAGTTCGTCTGTTAAATATTCATATAATGCGGGGCTTTTGAAAACCGCAGACTCTAAAAGTGCGGCAAAATATGCAGGCACAAACGCTCTGATCGGAGAAAACAAAGGTCTTGCAGAAAGCTTGATTTGGCTTAACAAAGATACATCAGACAATACCCAAAATTATGTGGGCTATGCCGCAAACGGAATCGGCGGAAATTCAGGAACTGCAAAGAATGTTGAAGGCGTAACATATAAAGAGCTTAACTCAACTGCTTTGCTTGGCAAATTAAATTCAGGAACAGAAAGCTTCAAAGCAAACTGCGGATATCCCGTTCTTTTGTTCGAAACAGCAAAGGAGCATACGGAAGTTGAAGAACCCGAGGTTGCGGCTACATGCACCAAAGACGGAACTTCTTCGGGATATTATTGTTCTGTCTGCACGGGAATCATTAAGGAAAAAACTGTACTTCCCGCAAAAGGGCATACAGAAGTGATTCTTCCTGCAGTTCCCGCAACAAGCACAAGCACGGGGCTTACAGAAGGAATCGAATGTTCGGTCTGCCATGCGGTTATAAAAGCACAGGAAGTTATTCCTGTTTTGCGCACAGACGGCTGGAACAAGATTGACGGAAAGTATTATTATTACAAAGACGGAAAAATCCAGTATGGATGGATATCAGCAGGCGGAAAGAAATATTACACAGACCTTAAAACAGGGGTAAGAGCAGAAGGCCTTACAAAGATTGATGCAAAGTGGTATTACTTCAATCCTAACGGTTCGGGAGAAATGCTTACAGGACTTCAAAAGATGAACGGCTACTGGCGTTATTTCGACCCTAATACAGGCAGAATGCTTACGGGGCTTCAAAAGATAAACGGCACATGGTATTATTTCCAGCCGGGCACAGGCAGAATGCTTACAGGCCTTCAAAAGATAAACGGCTATTGGCGTTATTTCGACCTTAATACAGGCAAAATGCTTACAGGGATTCAGAAAGTAAACGGCTACACGCGTTACTTCCAGGAAGGCACAGGCAGAATGCTTACGGGGCTTCAAAAGATAAAAGGCACATGGTATTATTTCCAGCCCGGCACAGGCAGAATGCTTACAGGCCTTCAAAAGATAAACGGCTACTGGCGTTATTTTGACCTTAATACAGGCAAGATGCTTACAGGAATTCAGAAAGTAAACGGCTACACACGTTACTTCCAGGAAGGCACAGGCAGAATGCTTACAGGCCTTCAAAAGATAAACGGTTATTGGTATTACTTTGAACAAGGCACAGGCAGAATGCACACGGGCTGGCAAAGGATTAACGGTTATTGGCGTTACTTCGGAGCTGATTTATCAGGAAAGATGTACACAGGATGGCATGTTATAGACGGAACCAACATGCATTTCGGGCCGACAGGAATCTGCACAAATATTGAAGATTTGAATCCGGCTTCCAAAATGCTGCTGCGGGCACAGTCATATTCAAGCAAGACTCAGTGGCTTATGATGGTTGACCTTACAAACAATATAACAGGTGTTTACAAGGGCTCGAAAAACAACTGGAAACAGGTTTACAGCTGGCCGTGCACGACAGGAACGGAAGAAGAGCCGACTGTCCTTGGAGAGTTTGAAATAAATTCGAACAGGGGTTACTGCTTCGGAAGCGACCACTACACATGCTATTATTACTCAAGCTTTTACGGACCGTACCTTTTCCATTCGGGGCTCTACAATTCCAACACTTTTGAACCGCAGGATTTAAGGCTTGGAATCAGGGCTTCGGCAGGCTGCGTAAGGCTTGAAATCAACAATGCCAAATGGGTGCTTGACAATATTCCGCTTGGCACAAAGGTTGTGACTTATTATTAAAATAAATCAAATAAGTACGGCACCGCAGCGGTTGCGGAAATTTTAACAGGGAATATAAACGGTTTTTTTGTAAATGGAACAAACTAAAAAAGGGGCGCTCGGCGTCTTCAAAGAGCGCATATTAAACTTCTGCAGATACAATGATTTGTTCAAGCAGCTTGTTGAAAGAGACATAAAAATGAAATATCGCAGGAGTTTCCTGGGATATGTTTGGAGCATACTTTCACCGCTTCTTACAATGGTTGTAATGGCGATAGTATTTTCTCTTATGTTCAGAAATGATATTGTGTATTATCCGGCATACCTGCTTGCCGGAAATACACTTTTCAGCTTTTTAAGAGAATCATCAAGTCATTCGATAACATCAATAACAACAAATGCGGCACTCTTGAAAAAATCTTACGTGCCGAAATATATTTTCACACTGTCGAAAGTCACAAGCGACCTTGTTAATATGCTTTTTTCGCTGGCAGCTCTTTTGATTGTCATGCTGTTTACGAAAGTACCTTTCACATGGTATGTGCTTTTGTTTTTTATCCCAATCATTGAGGTATATGTTTTCTGCACGGGGCTTGGGCTTTTGCTTTCATCTCTGAATGTATTTTTCAGAGACATTCAGTATATCTGGGGCGTAATACTCACGGCATGGACATACCTCACACCGTTGTTTTATCCGCTTAATCTTCTTCCGGAAAAGCTTCAGTGGGTGGTTGTTCATTTCAATGCGATGTACTGCTATATCACGCAGTTTAGGGATATCATGCTGTACGGAAAAATGCTTGACGGAACGCTTGTGCTGAGGGGTGCGGCTTTTGCTGTGTTCTTTCTGATTATCGGCTCCATAAGCTTCGTGAAGCTTAAAGACAAATTTATTTTGCATATATAGGCATTTGCTTTAGATATGCAAATTTTGATATAAGGAATTTTATGGACGATTATGTAATAAAAGTTGAACATGTAACGGTGCGCTTCAATATCGCATCGGAAAAGATAGACAACCTCAAGGAATACTTTGTGAAGCTTATCAAAAGGCAGGTTTTCTTTGAGGAATATTTTGCTTTGCAGGATGTTTCGCTTGAAATAAAAAAAGGAGAATCCTGGGGACTTGTCGGAAGAAACGGTTCCGGAAAATCAACCCTCTTAAAGCTTATATGCGGGATTTTTTCACCTTATAAGGGAACGGTCACGGTAAACGGAACGATTGCCCCCTTGATCGAATTAGGCGCAGGCTTTGACGGAAATATGACGGCAAGGGAAAATATTTTCTTAAACGGTGCCATTTTGGGGCATTCCAAGAAATATATGCAGGATCATTTTGACAGCATTGTGGAATTTGCAGAACTTGAAAATTTCCTTGATATGCCGATAAAAAACTATTCTTCTGGCATGAGGGCAAGGCTCGGATTTGCGGTTGCAACGGAGGTCAAGCCTGAAATTTTGATTGTGGACGAAGTCCTTTCGGTGGGCGATTATGCATTTCAGAAGAAATGCGAGAAGCGTATGGAGGATATGATGTCCGGAGGAACGACTGTCCTTTATGTTTCGCATTCGATTGATTCCGTAAGGAAACTGTGCGACAAAGCCATTTGGATTGACAGAGGCATAGAAAGGATGAAGGGCGAAGTCAACGAAGTGTGCGACGCATATATGGAGTCGCAG
>CAVHKC010000059.1:0-845 GCA_963636455.1 Ruthenibacterium lactatiformans | reverse complement strand
CGCAGAAAAACGGCGGCTGATAAAACAAAGTAAATCATAAAAATAAGCGGGTCTTGTCTGTTCGTGAAACACAACGGGCGGAAGGCAGCAGGCAAAATGACATTGGGTGCGAAAATATGAATGAACAGGATATCAAAGTATCGGTCATTGTACCGATATATAATTCGGAAAAATATATAGGACCGTGTGTCGAAAGTATTTGCGCCCAAACGCTTAAGGATATAGAAATTCTTTTGATAGATGACGGCTCATCCGACAATTCTTTTGCACTCATCGAGGAATTTGCGAAAAAAGACTCAAGAGTGAAAATTTTCAAAAAAGAAAATAAAGGTGCGGCAGCGGAAAGAAATTTCGGAATAGAGCAGGCAAGGGGGAAATATCTTTCTTTTCTTGATTCGGACGATTTTTTTGAACCGCAAATGCTTGAGCTTGCCTACGATGCATGCGAAAAAAGGCAGGCGGACTTTTGTGTTTTCAAGGCAGACCTTTTTGATTCGGATACTCAAAAAAGAACTTATGCTTCGTGGATTTTAAGAGAAGATATAGTGCCTTCAAAGGATGTTTTCTCATACAAAGATATAAATCAAAATATTTTCAGAATCTTCAACGGCTGGGCGTGGGATAAGCTTTATTCAAGGGATTTTATCCTGAGAGAGGGCTTGAAATTTCAGGAACAGCGAACGACAAATGATTTGTTTTTCGTCTATGCGGCACTTGTTAAGGCAAACCGTATCACGGTTGTTAAAAAAATCCTTGCTCACCACAGAGCAGATCTCGGTCAATCACTTTCAAATACAAGAGAAAAATCATGGCAGTGTTTCCATGAGGCTCTTAAAAAACTGAAA
>CAVHKC010000058.1:5318-7197 GCA_963636455.1 Ruthenibacterium lactatiformans | reverse complement strand
GGCTAAAACTTGCGGATTTTAGATTCTTGCGACATTCGTTTTCATTGCAGCTTCTGAAACTGCCTTTGAAACTGCTTCCCTCACCCTCGGATCAAATGCCTTCGGGATAATATAATCTTCGCTTAACTCATCATCTGCGATAATTCCTGCAAGCGCATATGCGGCGGCAATCTTCATTTCTTCATTGATTTCGCTTGCTCTTACATCAAATGCTCCGCGAAATACCGCAGGAAATGCAAGCACATTGTTTATCTGATTCGGGTAATCCGAACGGCCGGTTGAAACAACCTTTGCACCGCCTGATTTTGCTTCATCAGGGAAGATTTCGGGAGTGGGATTTGCACATGCAAAAACAATCGCATCCTTTGCCATCGTCTGAACCATTTCCTTTGTCAGCATTCCGGGGGCTGAAACTCCGATGAAAACATCTCCACCCTTGACAATTCCTTCAAGGCTTCCCTTTCTTTTTTCGGGATTTGTTATCTTTGCCATTGCTTTTTTTGCTTCATTTAAGCCATCACGGCCGTCATAAATTGCACCCGAACGGTCGCACATCGTTATGTCTTTGATTCCGTAATTGACCAAAAGCTTGGTTATTGCCGTTGCCGCTGCCCCTGCACCGCTTACGGCGATTCTTATGTCTTCCTTTTTCTTGTTCACAACCTTGAGCGCATTCATAAGTCCGGCAAGCGTTATGATTGCCGTTCCGTGCTGGTCGTCATGGAAAATCGGGATATCGCATTTTGCTTTCAGCTTTTCTTCTATCTCAAAGCACCTCGGAGCCGAGATATCCTCCAAATTTATGCCTCCGAAGCTTCCCGAAATCAAGTATACGGCATTCACAAATTCATCGACATCCTTTGTTTTTACACAGAGCGGGAAAGCATCGACACCTCCAAATTCCTTGAAAAGCACGCATTTTCCTTCCATTACGGGCATTCCTGCTTCAGGTCCTATGTCGCCAAGCCCCAAAACCGCGCTTCCGTCCGTTATTACAGCGCACATATTCCATCTTCTTGTAAGCTCATATGATTTGCTTATATCCTTTTGAATTTCAAGGCAAGGCTGTGCAACGCCCGGTGTATATGCAAGAGACAAATCCTCGTCCGTCTTAACGGGAACCGTTGAAACAACTTCGATTTTTCCTTTTTTTTCATAATGCAGCTTCAAACTTTTTTCGGCAACCGATGTCATAATGATTCTCACTTTCTTTATTTGATAATGCCCGCCTATAAAATATACTTTTGCCTGGATTCGGCATAAAGGAAAATTTTTAATGTATGTCGGGCATGCTTTTATTTTATGGTGTACCCGATAAGTATATAAAAAATAATTTTCTTTTACAATGCAAACATTTCAAAAGCATGCTTTGAAAATCTTGCTTGTTTTTTTTAAGAACAATATCGGCCGAAGGAAATTCCCTCAGCCGATATTTTAATTTTTTTCATATCACCCATGTTTGGGGTCCCTAAAAACTTAAATTAATGTGCTTTCCTGCTTTTGCATATCATTTCTTTAAAAAGCAAAATCTCCCACATTTATATCTCTTTCGGTCACATCAACTGGTCCGATTTCAAGCTTTTTGCCGTCTTTTTCGCAAATAAGATTATAGATTCCGTTTTCAAGGTTTCTGATCCAGAAATCGCCGTAGCTGTCCGTTACCGCACTTCCCGCTTCTTTCTTTGTTTCCGCGCATATTGCGGTGACTTTGACACCTTCCGTGCACTCATCTTGTGCCTCGTCATAAAGAGCACCTGCTATGAATCGCTTCGGAAGTCCGATGTAGAAAACCCTCGGCTTAATTCCGTTTCCTTCATCCAAAGGCTTAGCCTTTTCAAGAAGTGCTTTGATCTTCGGGTCGTCTTCGTCGCCGAAAACC
>CAVHKC010000058.1:0-5265 GCA_963636455.1 Ruthenibacterium lactatiformans | reverse complement strand
ATGCATCCACGCACCTCGGTTCCGACCACCCGTCTTTGAGAAGGTGCTCGCAGAATGTGCACTTTTGGGAAATGTCCAAATCTCTGTTGTAATAAATAACATTCTCATAAGGACATGCTTCTATGCAAAGCCTGTTTCCTCTGCATTTTGTCGGGTCGATTATAACCGCACCGTCGTCCGCCTTATAAATGGCTTTCGACTTGCATGCATCAATGCAGGGTGCATCATCGCAGTGCTGGCACATCATATGCTCGTAGGTAACAAAAACCTTCGGCACCTGACCTCTTACATTGTCATGTATCTTATGCCAGAATTGTCCGACATCCGGCTGAGGCTTTGCTATCGGGCTCCAGTCGTTTCCCACATGTTCGTCCTTGCATGCTATCTGACAGTTGTAGCAGCCGTTGCAAAAATTGTAATTGATAATCATTACTTTACCCATTATGCTTCACCTCCTACCATGACTGACGCAAGATGCGGCCCTGCCGCAGGGTCAAATGTCCGTGCAAAAGCTTCCGGATATTTTTCCTTAAGCTCATCAAGATTTGCCTTTTCAACTTCCACAAGGAAGCCGGAAACTGCATGCCCCACAGCATTCTTGGAAGTTGTGTTTCGGGGAACAATGGTATTTATTGCGCCGCCTCTGTCAATTTCACCCATAACAATCGGATCAATCTTTGCACCGTGGTCGATATAGCAAACACCTGGCATGATGCGCTCCGTAACATAAGCTCCTGCAAGCACAGTTCCTCTGTCATTGTAGATTGCAACAATATCGCCGTGCTTGATACCCCGTTCGGCAGCGGTTGTCGGATGAAGCCATGTCGGATGATATTGATATCCGTCAGGTCCTTTAATTTTGCATGTTTCGATTTCACGAATCCATGTGATGTCTTCATGCTGTGAATGCACGCTCCAGCGAGGGTGATTCGAGCAGCAAAGAAGCGGATAACGCTTGCTTCTTTCCGTTCCTATCGTTTCTTCATGCGATATGCCTTTTGCAATCCACTTTGGAATCGGCGGGCGTTCGGCATCATCGGGGAAGCCTTCTTTGAGATCCTGAGCTTCGAATTCCAAAAGTCCTGTCTTTGTTGTAAGCGGATTTGCCTTCGGGTCTTCATAGAATTTCTGGAAGCCTCTCGGCTCTTTCTCCCAGTTTTCAGCCGTAGGAACAACATAATATCCATCTTCCTGAAGCTTCTCCCACGACACAAGATCCGCACAGCGTGATGTTTCCCAGCCGTATTTGATAAGATCGGGGATCGTCATGTCATCTGTATAATCTTCATAAAGACCCAGTTTTTGGGCAAGCATGCACACGATTTCATAATCCGAATAAGATTCGCCCAAAGGCTCCACGCACTTGTATTCGGGGAACAAAACATTGTACTGTCCGCTGAATATATCTGCTGCAATATCATCTTCTTCAAGCTTTGTATTTGCCGGAAGTATGATATCTGCAAGAAGCGCATCATTTTCAAGCCACGGATGCTGTGCCCACATGAACTCGATGTCGGGCGAACGCATTGCTCTGATGTAGTCATTTCCGCAGTTCCAGCATGTGATCCACGAAGGAGAGTCCGTCCAAACAGCATGGATTTTTGCGCAGCCTTCAGCTGGATAAAACCTGTGTGTGAACTGATCTTCTCTCGGTGCTGTTTCCGACTGGCAGCCCCACCAGTCGCACTCGCCTTCCAAAATTGCCTTTGGAACATAAGTCTTGGGGACCGAAGGGTCGTTTGCATCCGAGGGATGACCGCCCGTGTATGCAGAACGAAGATTCGGAACACGCAAAGGCTTTGGCTGTGCATATTGATCAGGGAAATCAAAAAGCCCCCATTCAATCATCTTGACCTGGTTCTGTCCGGGCTTACCCAAGCCCTGCATTGCAAGGCATATTCCCTGCAGGCGGGCAGGCTCTGTTGCGTACGGCCCACGGATTCCGGGTCCGCCGTTTCCTATGACAACGCTTGTGCGCTTTGATGCCCATTCTCTTGCAAGTGCCTTTATTGTCCTTGACGGAACGCCTGTTATTGGCGAAGCCCATTCGGGTGTTTTTGCCGTGCCGTCTTCATCACCCATTACATAAGCCTTGAAGGCATCAACTCCGACTGCGTGTGTTTCGAGATATTCTTTATCATATGTGCCTTCCTTAAACCATGTATAGCATATTGCAAGGTAAAGAGCCGCATCGGTGTTCGGAAGCACCGGAATCCAACGGTCTGCATGAACCGCACAGGCATAGTTTACATCGGGGCAGATATAAATCTGCTTGATTCCCAATTCGGAATAATAGTAGCTTAACCGGCTTGGAAGCTGCCCCTGCCACCCCCACGGAGTGGTTTCCTGGTCACACCCCCAGAAAAGAAGGAGCTCTGTGTTTTCTGCAACATCAAGCAAAAGGTTTGACTGCTTGCCTTGGCCTACGGGTTCGCATCCCCAGAAGTGCTTGCTTCCCCACCACCAGCCTTCCCAGCTGTCTGGCTGCCTGATTTGAAGTGTATATCCGCCCCAAAGCGACAGAAGTTTTCTTCCTGCGCCGTGGTCTGCCTGAACAACTTTGTTTTCACCGTGCTGATCGCATTGGTAAAGTATTGTTGTCGGTCCGTATGTTTCCTTAAGCCTGTTCATTTCATTTGCAATTATGTCCAAAGCTTCATCCCATGAAATACGGACATATTTGCTCAAGCCTCTGTTTTGTGTATTCCTTCCCCCTTCTCCGACCGAACCGGGCGCACCGCTTGGGTCAAAGTCTACTCTTTTCATCGGATACCTGATTCGTGCGGGAGAATAAACCCTTTTCTTATATGCAATCGAATACGGCGGTATCAATGTTTTCATGCTTGGTTCAAAAATCTTGCCTCTTACATCAAATTTCCATGGGTTAAATTCCTTTGGATCAAATTTCCAATCATAATGCAGCGGACGGATACGAACGATTTTTCCGTCTTTAACATCAACCATTGAGGCATTTGAACCATTTTCGGGAACACCGCAGAAACTGATATCACGGATAAGAGTTTTTTCGCCGGATTTACTGTTTTTTGCTCTGTCTTCTGCCAAAGTATTTCGCCTCCATTTCGTAAAATAACCTTCTTCCTGAACCTTTTCCTCCGTCTTGTTTTCACAAGCTTTTCTTGGCTTAAGTATATCACCCGATTTCGCAATAAATGAAATGCGCAAAACGAATAACAGTATCCCGCATACAGCAGGCAGTATCCCGTTTGAAATTTTTGGTATACCAATGGTTTTTAAAAACCTTTCATGGAACTTTTGATAAACTCCTCTCTTAAGTCTATGATTTCAAGCGGCATATCATCGTTTGCGCTTGGAATCGGTTTTCTTCGCTCTTCGATTTGAAATTCTTTCTCATGCCGCAGCCATTCTTCTTTTTTATTTTCTTCTTTTGCAAAATTTGCATTACTGCAGTCTGTTTCCCTGATTTTTTTGAAAATTTTAAGTTCGTTGATGTCGTCGAAAATTTCTCCGGCCTCTCTTCCCTTAAAATATGCAGACGCCTTTTCAAAAAATCCGCTGCCGCCTTTTGTTCTTCTTTCGGCTGATGAATTTTGAACTGTCTGTTTATTTTCATTGACTTCCGCTTTGACAGCCGTTTCTTCATAACGTCTGCTTAAAATATCGTAAACCGATGTTTCCTCTATGATGTTTTCAGGCATGTAAGCAGGTGCCTGTGCGGATTTCATGATATCTTCAATAACAAAAGATTCCGAAGCCGCCCGCTTTTGCAAGTCATATGCAAGCTTTACCGCACGGCCGTCATCATAATCAATCACCGACAAAATATATGAAAAAAGCGATTTCAGCCCGCCAAGCAGCCTTTTCGATTCAAACGGCCACAAACAAAATTCATACTGCTTTTTCGATTCATCAAAAAAAATATATTCTGGTGCAGTGATAACGCAGTCTCCGTCAAGCAGATACTCCTTCATGCTGTTTATGACATCGCTTAAAGAATTCACAAACTGCCTTAAATCTTCGTACTTCATTTTTTCGGCATCGAATTTGTCTGAAAAAGAAATTTGCGAAGAAATATTGTAAAATCCTTCGATATTTCCGTTCATGCTTCGAAATTCGCTTTTAAGAAGTCCCTTGATTTTGTTTGCCGAAAGCATTTTCATTTCAAAATATCCGTCCCGTTCGCCTTTGTCTTTAATGCTTTCGATTACCATATATTTTTCAGAAAGGTCATTTATAAATTTTATATTCATTTTATTCCACCAATTCATCGGCAAGTTCGGTGCCTGAAAGTCCGTCGCAAAAGGCTTTGTACCCATTGAGCGTCTGTCTCGCATTTGTATTTGCCGTTTTCAGTTCATATTCAATTCCGTCAAAGTAAACCGGCAGGATTTTTTCTGCCATACTCTTTGGCTTTGCGGCACTTGCGCTTATCATTGCATTAAATTCTTTGCTGCCTTCATCCTGCGAAAGCTCTGCATGCTCCACATCAATCATCAGCAGGCTTTCTTCGATTTTTTGCTGAATTTCCGCCGACATTTCTGATTCGTCCGCATTTTTTTCTCCTTTGTTTTTCACGCTCACATCCGTATTTACGGCTTTTATCACAGTGCTGTCATGCAGGAAAAATGCCGCAAAAGTCACGCAAAACGTAAGGATTAAAATAATGGGAACAATAACCGCCGCCTCAATCGTAAATCCCGCCTGCAGTTCGTGTTTTGATTTTTTTATCTGACATATTTTTTTTGATTGTGCCGCTTGTTTTAATTGTTTAAAGCCCGTCAAACCGCACTTTATGCTTTTAATCTGCTTTTTCATAAAAATTCCTGCCTTTAGAGTTTATCTTTATAATCATATTTTCTTTTTTTCAGCATAAATCATGCCTTTATAATTTATTTTTTTAAATTGCAATCTTTTCTTACATATTTCAGACTTGCCATTTCCTGCTTTGAGTCTTTATTAAATATTTTTAAAGCAGATTTTTCTTCTGCATATACAGCAAAAAATCTATATGCAAATAACAGAGCAAAGATTAAGTTTTTTCTTTATCATTAAACTTGTCAGGACAAACTGCGCTGTGATTTTTTCAAGCTGACTTTTGCAAGTAAAAATTAAAAGCCCAACAAAAGAAGCACATCATATCCTGCAAGCATAAAAGGGACAAACGCAATAAGGCTTTTCTTTTCTGCTTTTTTTGTAAAAATCAAAACCGCCGCTGCCAGTGCCGCTTCCAAAAGCGAAACAAAAAGCAATATGACATTTTCTGCAAAGCCTGTAAATACGCCTGTT
>CAVHKC010000057.1:0-7287 GCA_963636455.1 Ruthenibacterium lactatiformans | reverse complement strand
GTAATAACATACGAAGGCTACGGCCCCGGCGGCACGGCAATCATCGTAGATACGCTTACGGACAACAAGAACCGAACAGCGGCAAATGTTAAGCATGCATTCACAAAGGGCGAGGGAAATGTCGGAACCCCCGGCTGCGTTTCATATATGTTCGACAAAAAAGGACAGATTATCATTGACAAAGCCGAAGTTGAAAAGGATGCCGACGAGCTTATGATGCTTGCACTTGACGCAGGCGCAGAAGATTTTTCGGAAGAAGACGATTCATATATTGTTTATACCGATCCCGATTCTTTCAGTGCGGTAAGAGAGGCACTTGAAGCGGAAGAAATCCCGATGATTGATGCCGAAATAAGAAAGATACCTCAAACCTATGTTGATCTTACAAATGAAGACGATATCAAAAACCTGAGCAGAATCCTTGATATGCTCGATGATGACGATGATGTTCAGGAGGTTTTCCATAACTGGAACGAGTAAGCTTTCACATAATTAAAGACATTGTCAAAGGCTCTATTGCTGAAGAACTTGGCATTTTGCCGCAGGCAAAACTGCTTACGGTCAATCAAGAGCCTATAAAAGATATTTTCGATTATCAGTTTGCGGCAGTAGATGAAGAGATCGAAATTGAAATAGAAAATGCGGACGGAAGCATAGATATATTTGAAATCGAGAAAGATTACGGCGAGGATTTGGGGCTTGTATTCGAATCTGATTTAATGGACGATTATATATCATGCTCCAATAAATGCATTTTCTGTTTTATTGACCAGATGCCCAAAGGCATGAGAGAAACGCTTTATTTCAAGGATGACGATTCAAGGCTTTCTTTTCTTCAGGGAAACTATATCACGCTTACGAACATGAAAGAAAGCGATGTCGAAAGAATCATCAGATACCGCATGGAGCCGATAAATATTTCGGTTCACACGATGAATCCGGACCTTCGCTGCAAGATGTTACACAACAGATTTGCGGGCAATGTCTTGGGATATATCGACAGGCTTTGTGAAGCAGGCATTTTGATGAACGGCCAGATTGTTCTTTGCAAAGGCGTTAATGACGGAAAAGAACTTGAATATACAATAAAAAAATTGGCTGAATATGCACCCGTGATGGAAAGCGTTTCCGTTGTTCCTGCGGGGCTTACAAAATACAGAGAGGGGCTTTATCCTCTCGAACTTTTTAATAAAGATGATGCCTGCAAAGTTGTAGACACAATCGAGGCTTTTCAGGAGAAATTTTATAAAAAGTTCGGGCTTCATTTTATCCATGCAAGTGATGAATTCTACCTTTTGGCAGAGCGAAAAGTCCCCGAAGAAGAGCGTTATGACGGCTACATGCAGATAGAAAACGGTGTCGGCATGCTAAGGTCGCTCCTAAACGAATATAACGAAGCATTTGAAAAAGCAAAAAAGGACAAAAAGTTTAAAAAACACCTTAAGATTTCGGATTTTACGATAGCCACGGGAAGGCTTGCATATCCGACAGTAAAAATGCTTGTCGAAAAAACAATGAAGTACTTCGAAGACGAGGGCTTCTTTGGCTCAAAATCGGTAAATTTCGACATCCGTGCGATAAGAAACGATTTCTTCGGAGAAAGCATAACGGTTTCGGGGCTTATAACGGGGCAGGATATCATAAAGCAGCTTAAGGCAAATATGACGGGAAAGAGGCTTTTGCTTCCTGTCAACATGTTTCGTGCGGGCGAAGAATATTTTCTGGACGATGTGACGAAAAATCAAATCGAAGAAGAATTAGGCGTTTGTATAACGCCCGTTCCGGTTATGGGCGAGGCATTGTTTAATGCCGTTTGCGAAATAGAAAACAAAAATTACAGGAGACAGATTTATGAGCAGGAAAGTAGTGGCGATAGTCGGAAGGCCTAATGTTGGAAAATCGACTTTATTCAACGCTCTTGCAGGTTCAAATATATCAATAATAAAGGACATCCCGGGTGTTACAAGAGACAGGATTTATGCAGATGTTTCATGGCTTAATCATGATTTCACGCTTGTGGACACAGGGGGAATCGAACCCGAAAGCAAGGATGTGATTTTGCAGCAGATGCGAACTCAGGCACAGACTGCCATTGATACTGCCGATGTCATTATTTTTATCACGGATGTGAGGCAGGGGCTTACGGATGCGGACGATAAAGTGGCAGATATGCTGAGAAGAAGCAAAAAGCCGATTGTTCTTGCCGTAAATAAGGTCGACAATTTCCGCAAGCAGGAAGCAGATGTCTATGAATTCTACAATTTGGGCCTTAAAGACCCGTTCCCGATTTCAGCCGAGGGCAAGCAGGGCTTCGGCGAAATGCTTGATGAAGTCGTGAAATATTTCGGAGATGATGATGAAGAAGAAAAAGAAGACGACAGGCCGAAGATTGCGATTATCGGAAAACCGAATGTCGGAAAATCATCCATTATCAATGCATTGACGGGAGAAGAGCGGGTTATCGTTTCCGATATTGCAGGAACCACAAGGGATGCCGTGGATACGGTTATTGAGCATAACGGAAAAGAATATGTTTTCATTGATACCGCAGGCCTGCGCCGCAAATCAAAGATAAAAGAAGACCTTGAAAGATACAGCATTATAAGGGCTGTTTCTGCAGTTGAACGCTGCGACATCGTTATTCTTGTTATTGATGCACAAGAGGGCGTTACGGAGCAGGATGCAAAAATTGCGGGCATTGCACATGAGCGCGGCAAGGGCGTTATCATTGCCGTGAACAAATGGGATGCGATAGAAAAAGACGACAAGACAATCTACAAGTATACCGCAAAGGTCAGAGAAGTGCTTTCTTTTATGCCTTATGCAAGGCTTTTGTTTGTTTCGGCAAAAACAGGCCAGAGGCTCGACAAGCTTTTTGAGCTTATCGATGTTGTGATTGAAAATCAAAGTCTCAGAATCCAGACAGGAGTCTTGAACGAAATAATAACCGAAGCATGTGCGCTCAATCAGCCGCCTTCGGACAAGGGAAAGAAGCTTAAGATTTTTTATGCAACGCAGATCAAAGTTAAGCCGCCAACATTTGTTATATTTGTAAATGATAAGAAACTGATGCATTTTTCTTATTTGCGTTATCTTGAAAATAAGATAAGGGAGGCATTCGGTTTCGAAGGGACTTCTTTGAAGTTTTTTGTCAGAGAACGCAAGGAAAAAGAATAAATCATGCTGCAGTTAAGACTTGTATGTTTTGCATGTGTTGTCATCGGATACTGTTTCGGACTGTTTCAGACGGCATATATATATTCTCATGCAAGAAATATTGATATAAAAAAAGAAGGAAGCGGAAATGCGGGAACCACAAATATGTTCCGTGTTATGGGCTTTAAAGCGGGCCTTATCACATTTTTGGGCGACATAGCAAAGCTTGTGGCAGCCGTTTTTTTAACGCGGTTTATATTCCTTACTTTTTTTGCTTTGCCAATCGATATGTCTGCATTGACATTATATACGGGAACCGGAGTGGTGCTCGGGCACAATTTTCCATGCTATCTCAAATTCAAAGGCGGGAAGGGTGTTGCAACCTCTGCCGCAATTGTTTTTTGCACATGGGATTGGAAATATATCTTAATCGGTGCCGTTGTTTTCTTTGCGACTGCATTCCTTACAAAATATATTTCATTAAGCAGCATGCTGATGATGCTTTCTTTTGCGATTGCTTCTGTTGTTTTCAACTGCCTCGGAATAACAAAGGTTGCACAGGAGTGGAGAATCGACTGCATGATTATCGCATGCTTCCTTGCGGCACTTTGCATTTTCCAGCACAGGGCAAATATCGGAAGAATCGCACACGGCTGTGAAAACAAATTTTCTTTCAAACAGGAAAAG
Source organism: Ruthenibacterium lactatiformans (assembly GCA_963636455.1). Taxonomy (GTDB): domain Bacteria; phylum Bacillota; class Clostridia; order Lachnospirales; family Lachnospiraceae; genus RGIG5612. The sequence goes on along the minus strand of CAVHKC010000057.1, from coordinate 3,444 downwards.
AAGGAAGCAAAGGCAAACGGAGAAATCGTTCAGGAACAAATTGCCGAAAACAAAGCAGAGCGAAAGGAATTCAAAAATACCAAACACGAGGCCAAAAACGAATATCACAAGATGAAAAAAGAGCTTCGCACAGGAAAGAAACAGGCAAAGAAGGCTTATAAAAAAGTTAAGAGGAGCAAGCCTTACAAAAGAAAGAAAACCGACAAGCCAAAAGAGGAGTCGGATTCAAATTAAAAGGAACGTGAATTAAGATGGAAAAAATTGCTGTACTTGGAGCGGGAAGCTGGGCAATCGGCATTGCGACAGTGCTTTCCGACAACGGATATGATGTTATGATGTGGTCTGCTTTGGAAGAAGAAATCAGACTTTTAAGAGAAAACAAAGAAAATCCGAATGTGCTTCCGGGCGTTAAAATCTCAGACAAAATAAAGCTTACGACAGACATAAAAGAAGCCGTAAGCGGCGCAAAAATCGTTGTTCTTGCAGTTGCCTCGAAATTCATAAGGCAGACTGCAAAAAGGCTTAAAGGGCTTTTAAATCCGGGCACTATCGTTGTCAATGTCGCAAAGGGAATCGAAGAAGGAACGACTTACACAATGGGGCAGATTATCGAAGAAGAGCTGCCTGAATCAAAGGTATGCGTGCTTTCGGGCCCTTCTCATGCGGAAGAAGTCGCAAGGAAAATGCCGACAACGGTTGTTGTTTCGGGACCTGACGAGGCGACTGCAAAGTATCTTCAGGATGTTTTTGCAAGCAAGGTTTTCAGGGTTTATGCAAGCCGTGATATGTTAGGGATCGAAATCGGAGGCTCGCTTAAAAATGTCATCGCACTTGCTGCAGGAATTGCAGACGGAATAGGCTACGGCGACAATATCAAAGCGGCACTCATAACAAGAGGAATCAGAGAAATTGCAAGGCTTGCAGAGGCTATGGGCGCAAGGGCAGAAACTCTTTACGGGCTTTCAGGCATTGGTGATTTGATTGTGACCTGCGCAAGTATGCACAGCAGAAACAGAAGAGCGGGAATCCTGATAGGCCAAGGAAAGAGCGTTGATGATGCCTGCAGCGAAGTTCATATGGTTGTGGAAGGCGTGGTTTCGGCAAAATCGGCACTTGAGCTTGCAAGAAAATACAATGTCACAATGCCCATTGTAGAAGAAGTAAACCATGTGCTTTTTGACGGCGCAGACCCTGTCGAGTCTGTTAAGGTTTTGATGATGCGCGATAAAAAGAATGAGTGATTTTATACGAAAGAAGAAATAACAATGAAAGATTTTATAATTGACGATATAACATGGAACGATTTGAATCTTGAAGAAATCTACAGCCGAATGAATACTGCAAAATCATCTGTAGGCTCGGAATACTTAAGATTCATGCTGAAGACTTTGCTTTTTGACGAAGAAGTTTTGAAGACAAGAGCAAAAAGGATTGCATTTTTTGAAAACAACAAGGAAGCGGAAAGCAGATTTTCCAAGATTTTCAAAAATTTAGGAAGAACAAAAAAAGTTTCATTCCTTGATTATATTTTCAGGCTCAAAGAGCTGCCTGAAAAAAGCAGTGCGATCCACTTCGTGCTTATAATTTTGCTGCTTGCTTCAATAGCTTTGATTTTTTTAAAGCCTGCAATCGGAATAATCGCACTTGCGGTTATGATTGGCGTAAATATTGCGCTTTATTTCAAATTCAAAGCATCAATCGAGGGCTATTTCGTATGCATAAAATATCTTGTTTCCATGGTAAATGCCGCAAGGGCGATAAACGCTTCGGGTTTGATTGAAAATGAAGCAGGCTTTGAAGAAATAAGGGATTCGCTTATAAAGTCGGCAAAGACCTTTGCACCGATAAGGCGGGGTTCGTGGCTTATAACCAACAGCGTTTCGGGGTCTTTAATTGATGTTTTGATGGATTATGTCAGAATGATTTTTCATGTCGACCTCATAAAATTCAACAGCATGAGGAATATTGCCATTGAACACGAGGGCGAAATCATGTCGCTTTATTATGCACTGGGCGAAATCGAAGCAGACATGTGCGCCGCAGAATTCAGAAACAGCCTTGAATATTACACAGAGCCCATTTTCTACGACAAAGCAAGGAATGCAACAGGAAACAAAAAAGGTCAGGAACTTATTGCGCAAAATATCTATCATCCGCTGATAAAAAATCCCGTTTCCAATTCAATTGCAGCAGAACGTTCGGTGCTGCTTACGGGCTCAAATGCTTCGGGAAAATCGACATTCTTAAAGACAATTGCCATAAATCAGATATTTGCACAGACTCTGTTTACATGCACGGCAAAAAGGTATATAACAACTTTTTACAAGGTGCTTTCGTCAATGGCTTTAAATGACAATCTTCTCGGAAACGAAAGTTATTTTATTGTCGAGATAAAGTCGCTTAAAAGAATTTTCGATGAGCTTGGCGAGGTTCCCGTCATGTGCTTTATTGACGAGGTTTTGAGAGGCACAAACACAATCGAGCGAATTTCGGCTTCAAGCAGGCTTTTGGAGGCTTTGGCAAAAAGCGACACGCTCTGCTTTGCGGCAACGCATGATATTGAGCTTACCGAACTTTTGAAAAATGATATGGACAATTTTCATTTTTCGGAAAAAGTGAACGGTGATGATGTGGAATTTGACTATACAATCCAGGACGGCGCCGCAAATACATCGAATGCAATCAAGCTTATGGCTGCGTTCGGATTTGATAAAGATATAGTTGAAGGTGCGGCAAAAAGAGCAGAATATTTCAGGAAGAACGGCAATTGGCAGTGAATAATAACAGAAGAAAAAGACCACAGGCAAAAAATGCATTTTCCAATGCAAAAGAATATATCAAAAACTTTTTTATTGTAATGAGAAAGGATGTTCCTCACGGAAGGAACGGCAAAAAGTTAAGACCGAAGAAAGCGGCGTGCGCCCAGCTTTTTGTGCTTCCTTTGTTTTTTGTATACTGCGAAATCCTTTTGAGGGCATTCGGGAAAGTATCCTTCTTTCACAATCTTTTCTATCCGATTGTTTTTGCGCTTTCATTCGGATTTTTCGTTTCGGCAGTGCTTATGCTTTTTAAGCCCAAGGTCAATGTGGCGATAACCAAGTTTTTTATGATTGCGGCAGCGGTTTTGTCCGTTACGGAAATTTTTGTAAAGCAGACATTCAAGGCTTATATGACGCCTTCTGCAATGCTTGCCAAATCAAAGGCAGTCGCAAACAACTATTTGGGTGATGCACTGACTGTTATCTTAAGCGGATTTTTCATTTTGATTCTTTATGCGCTGCCCATTGTTTTGTATTATCTTTTCGAAAAAAAGCATATTAAAGCACATCAATACAAGTGGCAGGTTTCGGTTGTTTTCTTTGTTGTATGCTTCCTCCTTTTGGGAGTCGGAACTTTATCTGCCGCAACAGGTTCTGCAAAAGCGCAGTATAACAAACAATATAC
>CAVHKC010000056.1:0-7432 GCA_963636455.1 Ruthenibacterium lactatiformans | reverse complement strand
ATATCGCAGACTGTAATCAAGGCACTCAACCGGATTCAGGAAGCTGCCAATATAAAGGGCAACATAACCGGTCTGCCGAGCGGATTCAAGGATCTTGATACTTACACTGCGGGGCTTCAGCCGTCGGATTATATTATTATCGGGGCACGACCTTCCATGGGAAAGACGGCATTTGCACTTTCCATTGCCGCAAATGTTGCATTAAAGCAGGACAAAGCCGTGGCGATTTTCAGCTTGGAAATGTCAAAGGAATCGCTTGTTAACAGGCTTTTTGCAATTGATGCGTGGATTGATGCCCAGAGCATAAGGACGGGTTCCTTGGATGCTTCCGAATGGGAAAAACTTAGCGTCAGTGCGGAAAAAATCGGCGGTTCAAAGCTGATTATCGACGATACGCCGGGTATCACAATTTCGGAATTTCGCTCAAAAGCAAGGAAATACAAGCTGGATTTTGACATTCAGCTTATAGCAATCGACTACATTCAGCTTATGTCAAGCGGAAGAAGAATCGAAAACAGGCAGCAGGAAATTGCTGAAATTTCAAGAAACATCAAGAGCGTGGCAAGGGAGCTTAATATACCGATTATTGCGCTTTCACAGCTTAACCGTGCAGCTTCCGACAGAGCGGGAAACAAGCCTGTTATGTCGGACATTCGTGAATCAGGTGCAATCGAGCAGGATGCCGATGTTATCATGTTCCTTCACAGAGAGGATTATTACAATAAAGAAACAGAAAGAAAAAATGTCACGGATGTGATTATCGCAAAACAGCGTAACGGCCCGACGGGAGAAATTCATCTGACATGGCAGCCTCAGTACACACGCTTTACAGACAGCTTGGACAAGAATTCGCCGGATGCGCAGTTTTTGTAATTTTATCGGAGGCAAGTTATGAAAATATCCACAAAAGGGCGTTATGCTTTAAGAATGCTGATTGACTTGGCCGAACATTGCGACGAGGGCTATATAGCGCTTAAGGATATAGCGGCAAGGCAAAATATTTCAAAAAAATATCTGGAACAGATTGTTCCGGTGCTTAACAAGACGGAAATTCTGAAAACAAACAGGGGATACCAGGGCGGTTATATGCTTGCGCAAAGCCCCGAAAAATACACAGTTGCCATGATTTTAAGGCTCACGGAAGGAAGCCTTGCGCCGGTTGCGTGTCTGGATAAAGAGCCGATAGGCTGCGAAAGAAGTGCGGTCTGCCCGACGCTTCCCATCTGGGAGGGATTGAACAAGGTTATAAATGACTACCTTGAAAGCATCACGCTTAAGGATATTGTCGACCAACAGCGTGAAAAATATTCCAACGATTATGTGATTTGAAATCGGGTGAACAATATAGTGTTAGTCTTTCTTATTTTGCAAAAAAACCTGCCTTCGCAAAGGCAGGTTTTTGATTTCTTATTCCCAATATCTTCTGTGGCGAAATTCCCGGGTATCATAACCGAAAAATGGCACCAAAAGCTCACCGTTTTTGAAATCCTTCTACATAAAGGTTCATGAAAGGTTATGCAATTTGCCTTATAAAAACTACTCGGAAAACATGGGCGTTGAAAGATAACGCTCGCCTGTGTCCGGAAGCAAAACGACAATTATTTTGCCTTTGTTTTCGGGCCTTTGCGCAAGCTTGGTTGCTGCAAAAACGGCAGCACCGGAAGAGATTCCCACAAGCAGGCCGTCTTCTCTTGCAATGGCTTTTCCCGTTGCAAAAGCATCTTCATTTGAAACAGGAAGAATTTCGTCATAAATTTTTGTATCCAATGTATCTGGAACAAATCCTGCGCCTATGCCCTGAATCTTGTGAGGGCCTGCCGTTCCTTTTGAAAGAACGGGAGATGTTTCGGGCTCGACGGCAACTACTTTAACATCGGGATTTTTTGATTTAAGATATTTTCCGACTCCTGAAAGCGTTCCGCCGGTGCCTACTCCTGCAACAAAGATATCGACTTTGCCGTCAAGGTCATCCCAGATTTCGGGGCCTGTTGAGGCAAAATGTGCGGCAGGGTTTGAGGGGTTTGAAAACTGGCCGGGGATGAAGCTTCCTGGGGTTTTTTCTGCAAGCTCTTCTGCTTTGGCAATTGCGCCTTTCATTCCCTGTGCGCCGTCTGTAAGAACAACCTGTGCACCGTATGCCTTGAGAAGATTTCTGCGTTCAACGCTCATGGTTTCGGGCATTGTAAGAATAACTTTATATCCTCTTGCGGCAGCAACAGAAGAAAGTCCGATTCCTGTGTTTCCGCTTGTGGGCTCGATGATTACGGCACCGGGCTTAAGAAGTCCTTTCTTTTCCGCATCATCAATCATTGCTTTTGCAATTCTGTCTTTTACGCTTCCTGCGGGATTAAAAAATTCAACCTTTGCAATCACATCAGCCTCAAGCTTCCTTGCGGCGGAGTAGTTTTTCAGCTTTACAAGCGGTGTTTTTCCGATTAGATCAGTGATTTGTTCATATACTTTCATAAAAAGCTCCTTTCGATTACATGCCGATTATTCTTAGCACCAAGCGGTTTATTTTTTCTTTATTTTTACTAAACCTATCAAACCTACTTGTTTGATAGGCATTATAATAAAACCTTGTATTTGATATGTCAAGAAGTTTATTGGAAAATGCAAAGAATTTATAAAAAAGCAAAAAAACGGCGAAAAAATAACGGAGCCTTTAAAGAAAAGCTCCGTTGTTTTACAAATTATTCGATTATGCCTGCTCAATCGACTCTGTCGGGCAGACACCTGCGCAAGTTCCGCAGTCGATGCATGAAGCTTCGTCGATTACATACTTGCCGTCTCCTTCAGAAATAGCATTTACAGGGCACTCGCCTGCGCAGGCTCCGCAGCTTACACAGCCGTCAGTGATTTTATATGCCATGGTAACATTCCTCCTTCTTTCTTTGCGTTAGATTCTAATACATTTGCAGGTTCAATACAAGCAAAAATCTCTGTAAAGTAAGGGGCAAAAATCTCTGTAAAGTAAGGGGCTGTTTGCATTGACCTTGATAAAAAAATCCTTTATCATGTGGCCAAAACAAACAAATTCTTCATCTTTATATAAAAAAGGCAAAAAATGACAGATAACAAAACAGAAGAACAATATATAAACACTTCCGAACGCTTCAGAGAAATCATAAAAGTTTTGATGAGGCATAAGGCTTTTGCGGGGATGACGCCCGAAAAATTCAGGGCTATTCTGGAAGATTTGGGCCCCACTTTCGTGAAAATAGGCCAGATTCTTTCGATGCGGCAGGAAATGCTTCCGCCGCAGTACTGCAAAGAACTTGAAAAGCTTCGCACGGATGTCGAACCGCTTGATTTTGAAACGGTAAAGTCCGTGATTGAAGCGGAAATCAAGCTGCCTTTGAATGAAGCATTTAAGTCGGTCGATGAAAAGCCGATCGGTTCGGCATCCATCGCACAGGTTCACAATGCAGTAATGCCTGACGGAAGTGAGGTTGTGATAAAGGTTCAGCGCCCGGGGATTTATAAATTGATGCAGGCCGATATAGACTTGCTGCTTAAAAATACATGGATTATAAGCAGAATCCTAAAAACCGGCAGGCTCATAGATTTAAAGGCGGTTTTGAAAGAGCTTTGGCACACAACCAAACTGGAAATGGATTTTGCAAGAGAGGCAGACAACCTCAAAAGATTTGCAAAGAACTGTGCAGACGATGCTTTTGTTTCCTGCCCGCAGGTGATTGAGCAATACACAACTTCCAAAGTGCTTGTGATGACTGATGTGAAAGGCATTCAGATTGATAATCTTGAAGCACTTAAGGAAGCCGGAATTGATGCAGATGAAATTGCGCTTAAGACAGCCGACAGCTACTGCCGTCAGATTCTTGAAGACAGATTTTTCCACGCAGACCCGCACCCGGGAAATATTCGAATCAATAACAAAACTGTAGAGTGGATAGACCTTGGAATGGTAGGCGAGATTTCGGCGCAGCTTCAGGATATTCTCACACGGGCAATAAAGGCTATGCTGAAAGATGACATGGAAGGCGTGACTGATGCTTTTCTCATGCTTGGAGAGACCGAAACGCCCGTAGATAAAAACAAAATGACAGAAGAAGTCGGAGTGATAGTAAGAAGATACAAGACCGCAGAATTTGACAAATTTGATTTTGCGGCATTAATAAGCGAATTTTTGAACCTTATAAGGCAGAATCACATTCGAATTCCGGCAGACATATCGCTTCTTGCAAGAAGCATGATAACAATGGAAGGAACTTTGAAAATTGTTTCTCCGAAGGTCAATCTTTCGACAATTCTTGCAAATCACATGAAAAACAGAAAAGGTGCTTTGAAAGAAGAAGTAAAAGACGCACAAAAAAGGCTTTATGATTATTTGCAGACATCATTTAAAATTCCGGAAAATCTTTCAAAATCACTGGAACTTCTGAATTCCGGAAAACTTAATGTGAATATTACGCAGTCAAAATCACAAGAAGAACTTGCGGCAGAAAAAGAAAAGTCGAAAAATATCATACTGGTGGCACTTACGGCAATATTTTATATTACATCTGCCATATTGTGCGCCGCCAAAGGTGCATTTGCCGCAGGCAATGTTCCCTCGCTTGCGATTGTAGGATTCATAATTGCAACGATTCTTTTTATATGGCTTTTGGTAAGGATTGTTATATCAAAGTAATATGCTGTTTCGAGGCGGCAAATTTTGAAATAAGTCTACCACAATCCCACTGGCTTTAGATGGTGGGTTTGCGAAGCAGGAAGCCCATTGGCTTTAGACAATGGGTGGTTCACTTTCCAAGAAGGATTTTCGCTTTCTGACATACATCAATATGGCAATGACACAGGTTATTACTTCCGCAATCAAAAATGTAAGCCATATCGTCCAGGACAGATCGGGGTTTGCAATAACAAGCCTTGAAAAGCCGTATGCCACGGGAACGATGAGAATAAGCTGCCTTAAAAGTGTTATGGCAAGCGATTGCTTTCCGCAGCTTATTGCCTGAAAAACGCCTTGGAGCGCTATGCTGGTGCCCGCAAAAACAAAGCTTATGGAAACAATGCGGAATGCCGCAATGCAGTATTTTGCGCTCACTCCCGAAAGGCCGAAAACATTTGTAAGCCAAACAGCAAGAATTTCAATAATTATTGTTCCTATTAAAGAAATTATAAGTGTATACAGAAGTCCGTATCGAACGCCTTCTTTGAGGCGTTTGAAATCTCTTTTGCCGTAGCTGAAGGCGACTATCGGCGTGATTGCATCACGCAGGCCGAATATCGCAAAGAGAACAATCTGCTGAATTTTGTAAAAAATCCCATAGGCGGTCACCACGGCTTCACCGATGTTCACCAAAATAAGATTGAGCGCGTAGGTCATTACCGCTGACATTGCCTGCATAATTATCGCAGGGACGCCTATTTTGTAAATTCCCTTAACGATTTTTCCGGAAAGCCTGAAATATTTGCGCGACTTATCAATTTCGGATGTATATTTTATGTAGAAGATAAGCCCCATAACAGCGGAGGCAATCTGGCCTATGACTGTTGCGTATGCGGCACCTTTAACGCCCATTTCCGGAACACCCAAAAGCCCGTAAATCATTATCGGGTCAAGAATTATATTTATAACGGCGCCCGTAAGCTGGGATATTGTTGAACACAGCGGGTGACCCGTTGCCTGAAGAAGTTTTTCAAATAAACCGAAATAGATATTTCCGAATGACAAAAGACAGCAGATCTTAAGATAATCCACAGCCATTCCCAAAATAATCGGATTTTCCGTTTGGGTTTTGATATAAGCCGAAGCGCCGAAAAGCGCGAACAAAACAAAAATCGCGAATATAAAAATTCCTAAAATGAAGGTGTTTCCCGCAATATGTGATGCCTGCTTCCTGTCGCCTCTGCCGAGATTTTGTGACAGCAGTGCGTTTGCGCCAATGCCGGTGCCGACCGCACACGAAATGAAGAGGATTTGTATGGGAAATGCAAGCGTCAGTGCATTGACGGCTTCTTCGCCGTTTATGCGCATATTTGCCACAAATGCCGAGTCCACAATATTATAAAGTCCCTGCATTACCATTGAGACAATGAAAGGGATTCCCATGCTCAGCATTAGGGTTTTTATCGGCTGTTCGCCCATTTTGTTATTCGTGTCCATTGTTATACGTCCCCTGTTCTTAAGTTTATAGTATGCTTTTGTCCGAAACGGTTTTGAATATTTCGTTTTGTTTTATCCAAAGCTGCGAAAATAAGAATTTTTTCTATTTATAAATTGTACCATTACGGTATCTCATGGCAAAGATTATTGTTTTCAGCATCTGTTACCATGGGATAAATTAAAAAAATGCGTAAGCCCTGTCCGGACTTACGCATCTGCTGCTCGACGTTGCAATATTAACAAACAACCACAAAAAGTTCAAGGAAAATATAATGTTTTAAAAAAAATGCAACATCAGAGATTTATATGCAGCAAGGTATCCTAAGCTATTAAGAAAGCTGACAAACCCACCATTTTAGTCAATCTCGTAATGCGAGATACCCCGCTCATATGCTTATGTAAATTTCAGTCTTGTTTTGTAGGTGCGGGCGCACTCTTTTGCGGCGCACATCTTGTCTGCAACACAGACGATCCAGCTTTCGATATATTTGGGCTTGCGCACATTAAGCGGGAACATGTGTTTATAAATAATATCTTTCTCTATATCATTGAGATTGAAATCACGGCAGGCATTTTTGAGAGCAACCTCGGCATGCACAAAGCCGTGCGACATGCGAAGCGAAGCATCTTCATGAAAGTCATAAAGAAAATAATCATGAAGCAGCGCACCCACTACAAGCGATTTTTCATCAACCGGCATGGGAAGACGCTTTGCAATCTCAAGGCTTTTCAAAGCAACATTCACGGAATGCTCAAAGCAGGTTCCGCTTCCGTGGTGCGTCAATGTTTTCTCAAACGCCATTCCGTCTGAAAACAGAATACGGCTGCCGTAATAAAACATCTTTTCTGATTCTGTGCTCATGTTTATCTCACCTTAATTTCCTGTACAAAATTGAGTCAATTGACATACATCCATTGACTTTTTCACACATGTATAATATAACACAAGTGTTTCTGACACTTCAAGGTCAGAAAAATGTAAAAGTGTTACTTATTTATACAACCAAAAACCGCTTAAATCAATATAAATGAACAATACTTAACAGATCTTTATTCTATATAAAATCGCCTGTAAGCAGGGGCAAACAACGAATAATAAAAGATGACACTGTGTTATAAATTCCCTAATGAGTTGTAAAATTCTAAATTCATCTGTGGGGAGAGTCAATATATAAAAATAAGCAATGCGGCACAAAAAAACAGTGTGTGTATTTTGAGATTTTGGAGGACGAAATGGAAGAAAAAGAAAAGCATGTGGACCGAAGGGTTGTAAAAACGAAGAAGGCAATCAGAAATGCTTTT
>CAVHKC010000055.1:1218-7565 GCA_963636455.1 Ruthenibacterium lactatiformans | reverse complement strand
GCCTGCACGCTCGTAGAACTGTGCCAGACGAGAACCCAAATATGCGGGATAACCTTCTTCACCGGGCATTTCCTCAAGACGGCCTGACATTTCACGAAGTGCCTCTGCCCAACGGGATGTGGAATCTGCCATCAAAGCTACCGAATATCCCATGTCTCTGAAGTACTCTGCAATCGTGATACCTACATAAATAGATGCTTCACGGGCTGCAACGGGCATATCCGATGTGTTTGCGATAAGAACGGTTCTTTCCATAAGGGAATATCCTGTCTTCGGGTCCTTAAGTTCGGGGAACTCGTTAAGAACGTCCGTCATCTCGTTTCCACGCTCGCCGCATCCGATGTAAACAACGATATCTGCTTCTGCCCACTTTGCAAGCTGATGCTGCGTTACAGTCTTTCCTGAACCGAAAGGTCCGGGGATTGCTGCAGTACCGCCCTTTGCAATGGGAAAGAGGCAGTCGATAACTCTCTGTCCTGTGATAAGAGGAACATCCGGAGAAAGCTTTTCCTTATACGGACGGCCCACACGAACCGGCCACTTCTGAAGCATGGAAACTTCTTTATCTCCGTCCTTTGTTTCTATTACGGCAATTGTCTCTTCAAGCGTGAAATCTCCGCCCTGAATCGACTTGATTTTACCTGCGATTCCGTTCGGAACCATGATTCTTTGCGTTACGATATTGGTCTCCTGAACGGTTCCCAAAATATCGCAGCCTTCGACTTCGTCACCGACTTTTGCTGTCGGAACGAATGTCCACTTCTTTTCTCTATCGAGTGAAGGAACTTCAACACCACGGGTCAAGTTATTGCCTGTCTGCTTCATAATCTTAACCAAAGGTCTTTGAATTCCGTCAAAAATACTTCCTATCAGTCCGGGTCCCAAATCAACAGACAGAGGTGCGTTTGTTGATTCTACGGGCTCGCCCGGTCCGAGGCCTGATGTCTCCTCGTAAACCTGAATGGAGGCTTCGTCACCGTGCATCTCGATTACTTCGCCGATAAGTCTGTGATTACTAACACGCACAACGTCGTACATGTTGGTATCTCTCATACCGGTAGCAACAACCAATGGTCCGGCAACTTTTTTAATTGTACCTTTGCTCATAGTTTGTACCAAGCCTTTCTAATTCTCATTGTTAAAAATAATATCTGATCCGACAGCCTGCTCAACAAGCTTCTTTACATTTGCCATTCCTTTTCCGGTATTTCCATAAACCCCGGGAATCGGAATTATCGCCGGCAAACGCTCTTCCGAATGCTTTGCTATTTCATGTTCAAGCTGTTCGTGCAGATTTTCGGTAATATAAATTACCGCATATCCGCCCTCAGTAAGCTTTTTTAGGATTGCCTCTCCTTCTTCCGCTGTCGATACGGGGAATGTCTCAAGACCGAGAGTAGCAAATCCGTATATGCTGTCGCGATCACCCAGAACTGCTATCTTATACATACATGTCCCTTAACCTTTCCCTAACGGCTTCATCCGAAAGATTGTTTATTTTCCCTGATAAGATTATTCTCACAGATTTAATCTCGTTCTGCTTTGCCAGTACATATGCTGCCAAAGGTCCTATTCCGAAAGATTTGTACTTCTGCGGTCTTATCACATTTATCATTCGGTTATCGCACCAGCGCTCGAAAGCTGCCGGAGATTCCTTGATATAACCGATTGCATCTTTATAAGTGGTGGATTCAAGATAATCATAAATTGCTTCAAGACTGTTTCTTGTTGCCTCTGTAATGCGGTTGGCACTGATGCTGTCGCACTCGGCGAATGCTCTCTTTAAGAAGTCCGCATCCTTTTTAGCCTTGCAGCTTCTTACCGCAATACTGATATTTGCGGCGCCGCACCTTAATTCAACATAGCCTTTGAGCAGGTCGTTTCCTGTTTCCTTTCCTGCCTTATAAATTGCCTCTAAAGCTGCTTTGTCTATAATGACGTCACACAACTGGGAGTCACCTGTGTGGAACAAAACATCATAAGCTTCCTTGCCTGCCTTCATCATAAGATAAGGCAGTGCCGAAAAGTCGCCGTCTGCGGCGCATTTCTTTATGGTCGCAATAGAAATTGTTCCGTTATCCATATATACATTAGGATTTTCCTTTTGCACATAAGCTTCCTTAATGGCAGCCTTCATGTTATGGAAATCGTCGCTGTATCTGAATATATCGAAGAAATGAATTTCTTTTTCCGAGCAGAGCTCCCTCATCAAAGCCCAGGTTTCATCCTGCTGCCTTTGGATCAGCTCTTCTGCGGCATCATTTTCTGTTCCTTCCCAGCCTTTTTCCAACAAAAACCGAACACAATCACTGTATGTTCTGCATGCCATAAGATTTTCCAATGCCTGATTACTAAGCAATGTGTTTTCTTTGGCGCGGATACGTGCGACGGCAAAACCAAACGATGTATCTTCGTCCGTGGGTTTTTCCATGAGAACGTCATCGTCTTTCATTAACTCGTCCATTTATCTGCTCCTTTCCTTCAAAGTATTGCTCAGTCAAACAGTATCTGTCCGATCTTATCCTGAAGATTTTCTCTTGAAGCTTCGATTAATGCTTCAAAAGAGCAGTTCTCTTCGATATCACCGTAGCTTAATACAAAACCGCCGTCGATGTTTGCCGCTTCCTTTGAAAGCTCAAGCGCCGCACCGTTTGCCGCCTTTTTGATTTCTGCGTCAAAGCCTGCGGGAAGCCTTGAAAGATCTTTTTTCGAAAAAAGAATCTTCCCTGCTTTATCTGAATGCGCATATTTTGCAATCATTTTCAGGATTGTATCAAAATATTCTTTATCGCCGAGTCCGTGTACTTTATCAAGTGCCGCGGTAATAACTTTGTCGATTTCTGCCTGCTTTGCTTCAAGAACCATTCTTTTTTCTTTTTGTTCCGCTGCCGATTCGATTCTCTTTTGTGCGGTCTGTGCTGCCGCATTTCCCTGATCGTCGATGGTTTTTTCAAGACGTTTTGCGTCTTCTTTTGCGGTATTTAAGATTCTTTCTGCTTCGGCTTTGGCATCCGTTATCAGTTCATTAGCAGTTTTAGTGGCATCTGTGTCAATATGTTCTAATATTTTTTCAAGTCCACTCATCTAAATACTCCTATATACTAAAATGTCAATGATCCTGCGCCTGAGATTGCAAGGATTGATACAAGCAATGCCAGAATAGCGTATGTTTCGCACATGATAGGGAAAATCATAGCTTTACCGAACTGATCCGGCTTCTTTGCTACAACGCCGATAGCTGCTGCTGCCGCACGGCCCTGTCCGAGTGCTGAGAAATAACCTGCTATTGCTATAGGAAGACAAGCTGCAAGGTAAGCCAAACCTTTACCGATTGAAATAGGTTCTGATGTTCCGAGCAGACCTGTTGATGACAATGTGATGAAAGCAATGATCAATCCGTAGATACCCTGTGTACCGGGAAGAAGCTGAAGGATCATAACTTTACCGAATTTTGAAGGATCTTCTGCAACTACGCCTGCAGCAGCCTCACCTGCTATACCTACACCTTTTGCGGAACCTGATCCTGATAAGCCGCATGCAAGTGCTGCGCCGAGCAATGAGAAAATTGCGCCCATATTGGTTTGTAAAAATTCAATCATTTCTAATTCTCCTTAAATTTGTAATATTTTGTTTTTACACTGTAGGGTTCGAATCCGCGGCCGCCTCCCTCGAAGAACTTGCCGAAGAATTCAACATATTGCAAACGGTTTGTATGAACATAAGCGCCTAAACCGTTAATGAAAAGGTTAATACCGTTAATGATAAAGAATACAAGTATGTAGACTATTACCTTAACCACGCCGGAGCCGAACATCGTACCGATCATGTTTGCAACCGAAGCGATAACGCCCGTTGCAAGACCCAGCGCCAAAAGACGCGAGTACGAAAGCAGATCCGAAAGATATCCGGTGATTCCGTAAATTGCATAAATTCCTTTTAAGATTCTCTTTACGGGATTCTTTGAACTTCTTCCGTCCATAAGCAGCACACCGACACCGCCTATTGCCGCAATGATAAGCCCGACCGTTCCTGCGGTATGCCCAAGGATGGGATCACGTCCGCCGAAGAGGATGTCCATGATCATAGACATGGTAAGCATCTTAAGAACAAGTCCTACAAGAATCATATACCAGCAAATAACATCGAATATAAGTGCTATCCAATCTTTGCGCTTAATGCACTGGTATGCATTTGCTCCCAGGCCGACAAAGATGTGGAGCAAGCCTATCATCAATGAAAGCGTCAGCACCGTCATGGGGTTTGTTGTCATATCAAGCCACAACGGTCTTACTGTTATGCCGTGTCCGAAGAAGCTTTCCGAAACAACCGGGATAAAGTCTCCGAAATAACTGCCAAACATTATTCCCCAGAACATTGCGGACAATCCGCCGCCGAGGAGCAGCTGCAGCATTCTCTTTGCACCCAGTTCCATGTTTTTGTTTTTGATTAACAAAACGAGGCATCCGATAAACAAAATCGCACCGAATGCAAAATCGGAAAGCATGAATCCGAAAAGAACATAATAAAATAATGAAACAAGAAATGAAGGGTCTATCTCACCCTTTGCGGGAAGCGCATATGCCGAAACGACATTTTCCATCGGTGCCGAGAACGGATTGTTCTTGAGAACAACCGGAGCATCCTCGTCTTCTCCGACCGCTTCCGTTTCTATTTCCACATCGTACTTCGAAAGAGCGTTTTTGATCCTTTGCACTTCCCTTTCCGGTGTGTAGCCACTCAATATGAACGCATGATTCGACTGTGGCAGGTTTTGGGACACGTTGTAGTGTTCCTGATTGATTGTCTGGTAGTCTGCCAGGAATTTAATCTGATCCCTTTTGTCAGCGAAAGTTTTAACGCTTTCTTCATCCTTGGCAATGGCTGCCTGTAGTTTTTCAATTTCCCTTTGAAGTTCTTCTTTCTTTTCCGAAGGAGCAACCGAAGACTCCACTGCCGGGTAAGAAAATGCATGTGCCCTCAAGGCATCGGAAACCTTTTCGCTGTCTTCCTTTTCGCAGATTACAACAACGCAGGTCTGCTCTTTGGAAGTGCTTACGATACTGCAGTCGATATTTTCCGTAACATCCGAAAGCATTTCGTAAACCTGTTCGACGGTCAGCTCATTCGGAAGCGTTCCGATGAAAATTCCCGTCTTGGCGGTTCCGGTCATGTTGAGAGGAATGTCCAAAGACTGCCACGGTTCAAGCATTTCAATCTGCTGCTGACACTTGGTTATCTCTGCGTTTTCCTCCGCAATTTTCTTACTTAAGGCAAGGATTTCTTCAATTGTTTTTGATACTTCAAGGTATTCTTTTTCGAATCCCTCGAATTTTTCGACCGGCACAACATCACGGCCTTCGAACATGCTCATCAGGCCTGATTTTTGAGGGTCATACGTATCGAGAACTTCCAGGGCATTTTCCGCATCGTGTATGCTTCGTTCGTACTCTGCCGCACTGCTTGCCGCAACAGGCTTCATGAAGACTTCGTCTTCCGGGACAAAGTCCTGGACTTCGATATCTTCAAGGCGCTGCAGAGTTTCAAGAATCGCTTTTTTCTGATCCTTGAGCCCACATATGCTTATGCGTTGCATTTGCAACACTGCCATGTTTTAATCCTCCCTCTTTAGTAATGTTGAAATTTCAGGCTATTTCGTTGATTACCAACTTAACAGCCTCTTCTCTTTTTGCTTCAGCCTTTGAAACAAATTGAGAAATGGTACTCTCCGCTTTTTTCTCTGCCGCGTCCAAAGCACCTGCCCTTTTGCTTTCCACTTCGTCCAGAGCCTGTTTTGCTCTGTCTTTAGCCTGCCGGGTCAGTTCCTCTGTAAAAGCCTTTCCGTCGTCTTTAGCTTTTTGAAGAATCTCATTCTTTTCCTGTTCAGCTTTCTTAACAATTTCCTGGGCTTTCAGCTCGGCATCACGGATAGATTTAATGGTTTCCTGTGCCATATTCACCTCCGTCTATACCTAAACAAAATTTGGGCTAATTGTATCATTTCCGTTTTTTTATTTCAATATTTTAAGCGTTTTTTTAAGCCACATTTTTCATGTTTTTTGTTGTAAAACCGCGGTCTTTTCGGCATTTTTCATTTTCGCCCGAAAAGTGCACAAAAATTCAAAGGGACATTTATGCAACATTCGCATAAACCTCCCTTCGCTGCCAGAAAGCTTTTAAACCTTGTTTGACATATTCCGATTTTATGTGAGTGTGGATTGATTCTTTTTTGACACAGCCACATAAATAATTGTGACTGCAAAAACTATGATGGCAATCCACTGGCTGGTGGAAAGCGGCCCTAAAAATCCGCGGATATCATCGCCTCTAAGAAACTCATCCGCAAAACG
>CAVHKC010000055.1:0-1154 GCA_963636455.1 Ruthenibacterium lactatiformans | reverse complement strand
GAGCGAAACCATGTCCTTTTTTTTACGCCACAGAAGAAGAAAAAAAACAAAAAGCAAAAACTCGCACAGTGCCTCAAGCGGCTGAACCGGAAATCTCGGAAAATCCGCTATATGGTCGTTCACTCCCTCGGTGATAACATCTTTTGAATATTGTATGGCAAGCGGCCCGTGATATTCGATTCCGTAGCAGCAGCCTGTCAGAACGCAGCCAATTCTTCCGATAAAATGGAAGAAAGGAAAGACTATCACGAAAGCATTAAGATAATTGCGCCTGCAAATAATTTTTCTTATGCGGCAGCATATACATATTCCGGCAAGCGCACCCAGCATTCCGCCGTAATAGACAAGACCCGAAGCCGCAATGAACATTTTATAGAAGAAATCGCCCACATCGATAGCCGGAGATGACTGAAGTCCCTTTATAAAATCCGGCAGCATCGTGATAAAATACAAAATATGCGCACCCAAAAATGCCCCGACGGCAGCGCAGACCCCGTTCCAAAAAAGGGCGTTGTAGTCAAGCTTCATTTTTCGCCCGACAAGAAACACGATAAGCACCGAAAGAAGCGTGCCTATAAGTACGCAGATTGTGTAAGGCGTTATATTAAAATTTCCGCCGAATGTAAATTTAAACATTTTCGGATTATACCATATCACCTGCCGGTATGCTATAATTGCGGCATGGAAACGATTATTGCAGAAGCAGATGCTTCTTCACTTGAATTGTGTGCGGATGTGCTGAAAGGCGGCGGTCTTGCCGTTTTTCCGACAGAAACAGTCTATGGGCTCGGCGCCGTCATGAACAACGACAACGCCGTCCGCAAAATATATGAGGTAAAAGGGCGCAGCGAAAGAAAACCTTTGAGCATATTGGCGGCAAGTGCGTCTGATGTTGAAAATCTTGCTGAAATCGAACCTGACATTCTTTCGTTGATTGCACAGAATTTCTGGCCCGGTCCTTTCACTTTGGTTGCACCGAAAAAATCATCGGTTTCAGATGTTATAACAGCAGGACGCGCAACTGTCGGGATAAGAATTCCTGCAGATGATTTTGCACTTGCATTAATCAGAAAAACAAAGCTTCCGCTTGTTACAACATCCGCCAATATTTCGGGGCTTGCCGCGGCAGCTTCTGCCGATGAAGCAATCAATGC
>CAVHKC010000054.1:0-7646 GCA_963636455.1 Ruthenibacterium lactatiformans | reverse complement strand
CACTTAAAAAATATCCTAAGAAGCATCTTGAAAATCATGCTTTTCAAGGAAATAATCTTTTTCTTTTTTATTATCAAAGTGACTGAAGCAAATGCCGCAGAGTGCGTCGTGCTCTTCTTTTTAAACGATTGGCATATCAGGCGGCATAAGCAGTAAACTTTCAAAACCATGCAGGCAGATTGAAATCTGTTGTGACAATTTAATTTTATGCACTTTCCTGCAAATTTGCGGCAGGGTCAGGGTTGAAGCTGTATTTTCAGCGTGCTTTTGGTGCAAAAAAACTTATTTTTAGGAGAAACAAAATGACAGATATGAAAAAAGAAAAAAGGAAGTTTGACAAAAACTTTGTATTCAGGTGTTTTATATGCTTTATAGGCCTTTTGGTAATGTCATTTGGCGTGGCATTTTCAATCAAAGCCGGCATAGGCACAACGCCGATTTCATCTCTTCCATATGTTGGCAGTCTGGTTACGCCGCTTACGGTCGGAAACTGCTCGATAATAATGCATGCGGGATTTATTCTCATCCAGATATTGATATTAAGGAAGGATTACGATCTTTTTCAGCTTATTCAGATTCCGGTTTCGCTGGCGTTCGGATTTCTGACGGATTTTGCCGTCTGGGCTCTTTCGTGGGTCGAACCCAAGAACTATCTGGAAAACTGGCTTTTCACAATCATAGGAATTGTTGTTGTGGGAATCGGCGTTAACATTCAGGTCAAATCAAAAATCACAACTCTTCCGGGAGAGGGAATATCACTTGCAATATGCCAAAAAACAACAAAGATAAAGTTCAGCACAATGAAAATTATTTTTGATTCATCGCTTGTTGCGGCGGCATGTATTTTATCGCTTGCCACAATGCACAAGGTAGTAGGCGTAAGAGAAGGAACTGTTGCGGCTGCGCTCTGCGTGGGATTTGTCATAAAGGGAATGAATAAAATACTTGCAAAGATTTCTGGCAAACAGCCGGAAGCGGGCAGGTCATAAACTCTTCACAAAATAATTAGCACTCACCCATTGACAGTGCTAACAATGAGTGGTATTATACAGCTATCAAAAGAAAAGAGTGTCTGAAATATATAAAACAGACATAAAAACAGAAGAATAAACGAAATGTTCGAGATATAAAAGAACAGATTAGTTTGAAGATAGTTTTAAGGAGGAGTAAAAATGGCTGCATATTTACCTATCAAAAAAGGATTTGATTTGTTTGACGAGATGTTTAAAGCACCAGTATTCGGAGGAGCATTTGACCAGAACATGAAAATGATTAGAACAGATATTAAAGAAACAAAAGACGCATTTATTATCGAGATGGATCTGCCTGGATATAAGAAAGAAGATATAAAAGCAGATTTGAATGACGGATATCTTAATGTAACCGTAACAAGGGCACTCAATAAAGATGAGCACGAAGGCAATTACATTCGCAAGGAACGTTATGAAGGAACCTGCAGAAGGTCATTCTTTGTGGGCGAAGGCCTGAAGGAAGACGATGTCAAGGCTGCATATGCAGACGGAGTATTGACACTGACAATACCCAAAGAGCCCGAACCTGTTCCGGAAGAGCCCAAATATATTTCGATTGACTAAAGGAAACATAAGTTCATCGTAAAAACTCCATACAAACCAACCCCTTTCGAAAGGCTTCCCGCTAATGGTAAGCCTTTTCTTGTTAGCAAATCATCCATTATAACAAGCGGTTGATTTTTGGCTTAAATGGGCATAAAATTATTCGGAAATGAAAAACATTATAAAAAATATTGAGGTGAGATTTTATGGAGACAGTCCCCAAGATGTCTTTTTTGTCGCATGACAAGGAATTCTACAAAAAACTGTTCAGTTTGCTTGGCTTTGTTGCTTTTCAAAATATAATAGCATACAGCGTAAATATGGCAGACAATATCATGCTTGGAAATTACAGCCAGGATGCGCTTTCCGGTGCTGCTGCCGTAAATCAGATTTTTTTTCTCATTCAGCAGTTCGGCGTTTCGGTTGCAAATTCACTGATTGCGATTTCAGCACAATATTGGGGAGAAAAAAGGATTGAGCCGATAAGGACAATATGCGGATATGCACTCAAATTGAGCGCGATTGTAGGCATTGGGCTGATTCTTCTGGGAATGATTATTCCAAAGCCTTTGTGCAGCATTTTCACAAGCGAGCCGGAAATTATCAAGCAGGGCGCCGACTACATGCAGATTGTAATATGGTCGTTCGGAATCTACTGTGTGACAACAACATTTTATGCGGCACTTCGTGCGGTAGGAGTCGTTAAGATAGCATTTTGGATGTCGGTTGTCACATTGATTATAAACTGCGGAATAAACGCAGTCCTCATCTGGGGGCTTTTCGGATTCCCGGAAATGGGCGTTAAAGGTGCCGCAATCGGAACGCTTGTTTCAAGGCTTGTGGAAATTATAATTGTTCTGATATATGTGAAAAAAGACAAGGTTTTGAATTTGTTCCAAAAAGGATTATTCAAGCCCAATAAGGTTTTAAGAAAAGACTTTTATAAAATATATTTCCCGATCTTTTGCGCAACTGTAGTCTGGGGAATCTCGATTCCTGTGCAGACTGCAATTTTGGGTCATCTTTCGGCGGATGCGCTTGCGGCAAACTCCGTGGCGTCGACTTTTTATCAATATGCAAAGGTTGTAACAATGGCGATGTCTTCGGTTTCGGGCGTTATGATAGGAAATGCCATCGGCGAAGGAAAAAGAGAACTTGTAAAACAAGCCGGAAGAACCTTAAGCGTACTTGATTTGATTTTGGGATTGATATTGGGGGCGCTGCTGTTCTTCCTCAGAACTCCGCTGCTTTCAATGTACAGCTTAAACGACAATGCCATGATGCTTGCAGACCAGCTTATCATACTGCAGGCGGTCATTATGGTGGGAATGGCTTATCAGATGCCTGTTTCGTTCGGAATAATACAAGGCGGAGGAGATGCAAAATTCACAATGAAAATGAATCTCATCTGCACATGGGCAATAGTTATGCCATTTACTCTCATGGGAGCATTTTGGTGGCACCTTCCCATTGTATGGCTGGTTCTTGTAATTCAGTCGGATCAGCTCTTTAAGTGCCTTCCTGTGTGGCTTAAATTCAGAAAGTATACATGGATTAAAAAGCTTACGCATGACGAGGCTTCGATTGAGGCAGGCGAATTAGAGGCACAGGCAAAAGCGTAACCGCTAAAATTTCATGAATCGAAAGTGCATGCAAAAGCACGATTTCGGCTTAAAATGCATATAAGGAGAAAAAACAAAGATGAATATAAAAGAAAAAGCAAAGCAGATGAAGCTTGCATCGCCAAAGCTTGCGGCAACAAGTGTTGAGGACCGAAATAAGGCACTTGAATTGATTGCAGAAGAATTAAGCAAGCGTTTTGATGAAATTTCTGCCGAAAATGAAAAGGATTTGAAAAGAGCAAAAGAAGCAGGAATTTCGGATGCAATCATAAAGCGGCTGAAGTTTGGGAAAGACAAGCTTGATTCGGTTCTTTCGGGCATTGAACAGCTCATAAGTCTTCCGGATCCGCTTGGGAAAATAACTTTGAACAGGGATTTGGATGAAGGACTTAATCTCAAAAGAATAACATGTCCGATAGGAGTTATCGGCGTTATTTTTGAAGCACGCCCGGACGCACTCGTTCAGATATCGACTTTGTGCATAAAATCCGGAAACTGCGCAATCTTAAAAGGCGGAAAAGAAACCGCAGACACAAACAGGATTCTGTTTTCGATTATTCACGAAACAGCAGTCAGGGCGGGACTTCCGAAAGAAGCATATGTTCAGGCAGAACAGCATGATGAAATCGATGAGCTTCTTGAATGCCATGAATACGTTGACCTTCTCATCCCGAGGGGCTCAAATGCGTTTGTGAAATATATAATGGACAATACCAAAATCCCCGTTATGGGGCATGCGGACGGTATATGCCACATTTATGCAGACGACCATTGCGAATTTTGCCCCAAGAAGAACGGTGCAAAAGATGTTAAATGTCCTTATGGAGGCATTGCCCCGATTATCATTGATGCAAAGACGCAATACTGCGCCGCCTGCAATGCGGTTGAGACCTTGCTTGTAAACAGAAAAGCCGCAAAAAAAGTGCTGCCCAAGCTTGCCGAAGAGCTTAAAGGCGCACATGTGAAAATCCGCGGAACAAAGGAAGTTACCGACATAATAGAGGCTGAAGAAATTGCGGATGATGATTTCAGAAACGAATATCTTGACTTCATCATATCGGTGAAGCTTGTAGACTCGGTTGACGAGGCAATCGACCATATAAACAAATACGGCTCGCACCACACGGATGCGATACTTTCGAACAACGAAAATAACATAAGGAAGTTTATGACGCTTGTTGATTCGGCAGGCGTTTATGCAAACTGTTCTACGAGATTTGCAGACGGATTCAGATACGGCTTCGGTGCGGAAGTCGGAATCAGCACGGGCAAAATCCATGCAAGAGGACCGGTTGGGCTTGAAGGCCTTGTAACATACAAATACTGCCTTGAAGGACACGGACAGATTGTGGGAGATTATGCTTCGGGCAAGGCACAATTCAAATTCAGGGACTTATGATGTGAAAATTTTCAAATCATGAGTGTTTGCCACTTGAAATGCCGATTGACTTTAAGCCTTATTTTAGGAGCACTTTAGCTTCCGCAATTTTGCAATTTGATAAAAAAATACTTGTAATTTGAAAAATTACCTTTATAATATTTAATAGTCTGTTAAAAAGCTAAGCAGCAATCGGTGCGTGGCTCAGTTTGGTAGAGCGCTGCGTTCGGGACGCAGAGGCCGCAGGTTCAAATCCTGTCGCACCGACTGAAGCCAGGATTAAATTCCGACTCAAATGACAGAATTTGATTTACATGATATGCAGACAAAGGAAAATATTTAATATGTTTTCAGATAAAACAATATAATATTATTTTAAATTCGGTGCGTGGCTCAGTTTGGTAGAGCGCTGCGTTAGGGACGCAGAGGTCGCAGGTTCAAATCCTGTCGCACCGATTTTTTATAGGATACGCAAATCAAAAAACAGAAAGGCTTTAAAAACGGGTGAAATGCTTGCCCGTAAAATAAAAATTTTAGAAAGCAGTTTCAGAAAGGAAATTTATGAAAAAAAGAATTTTAACACTTTTTATTTGCTGCATTATGATAATCGGCTTGCTGCCGGTTGCCGTTTTTGCGGAAGGTGAAACGAAAATAACGTCCCTTGATTTCACGGTTAAAAATTACGAAGCGTTTAACAAAGCGAACGAAGTTTCTGTTTTGCCCAGCGATAAAGAAAAAATAGAGTGGGAAGATAAATATGAAACTTCATTTGTTCTTTGCACTCAAATCGGTGATTTGGATAAGATTGATGCCTCAATATTGCAGGAAGATTCCGAATTGGAAAAAGATACGACATATTATATGGCGGTATTGATCAGAGCAAAAGAAAATTACAGCGCAGATGAGCTGAAAGCCGAAAATGTAAACTTTGCATTTGCTGATGGAAAAACCGTAACGGCAGAGGAAATATATTCGATCGGACCCGATAGCGAAAAGCTTTATGTTGCCGCAGCAAAGCTTCCGGTTCTTATGGATTATATGACATGCACTATTCCTTTTCAAAAAATTGTAAAGCAAAACGGCGACAAGGCACCCGGAGAGCAGGAATTTTTGCTGGATGTTTTCAGTGCGGGAAGCGGCAGTAAAGAAGATTATAAAGATATTGAAATTTCAGCATCGATCAAAACAAAAGGTGAGGGAATATTTGACGGCGCAATTATAATTGCCGGCGCTTCATCAAAAGTTGCAGCCTTTTTAAACGAGGGCTTCATTGTTCGTGAAAGAACAGGAAATGCTGCAGGATGGACTTATTCAGATGATGTATGGTTTGTGAGACATACATCACCCACGAGCGAAGATCCTTTTGGCAATACAGAATTTTACAGAGCTTACCCGAATGCAGAGGCAGAATCGGGATACAAGCCGGACCTTATACATCCGTATGATGGTATAAGCTTTGAAAATGTTTATACCGTAAATGAAGAAACCACAACTACGGAAGAGGTAACAACCCCGGAAACCACAACCGCACAAGAGGTAACGACATCGGAAGGTACAAGCCCCGAAAAGACGACAGCTGACAATACAAAACCCATAACAGGAGATAACAACAATCTCGTTTTGTGGATAGTTATAATCGTTATTGCGGCAGTTATCGTTGTGGCAGCAGTGATTATTGCAAAAAAGAAAAATAATAAAGGAAGATAAAAATTCCGAAATTAATGTAAAATCACATAATGGAAAATAGACATGCCGAAGCCTATCCTTCGGCATGTTTTGCATTTTAAACCGCATAAACAATGTCATTTCTTTGTTAATCAGTCTGATTATAAAAACGTTTTGTGAAAGCCCTTCAGCGCTTGCATAAGCTTTGACAACTTCCTTTAAAACTGTTCACATATCATGCCGGATATGCTAAAATTCTTTGCAGTAAATCGACTTGAAAAGAACTCTTAAGTCGGAAAGGTTGTAATATGTCACCAATCAAAAGAGTAATGCTCAAGCTTTCGGGCGAGGCACTTCAGGACGGGCATGATCCCTATAATGCAGAAGAAATCAAAAAAATTGCCATTCAGGTAAAGGCTCTTTACGATAAAAATGTCGAGATAGGAGTTGTCATAGGCGGAGGAAATATCTGGAGAGGAAGAACGGGAACCGAAATCGATAGGCCGAAGTCGGATTCCATAGGAATGCTTGCAACGGTAATGAATGCTGTTTATGTTTCGGAATTTTTCAGACAGCAGGAAATGCCGACGACAATAATGTCGCCGCTTCCGTTTGCAAATATAACAGAGCAGTTCTGCAAGGACAAAGCGATGGAATATTTTAAGCAGGGAAAGGTTATTTTCTTTGCGGGAGGCACCGGACATCCGTATTTTTCGACTGACACTTCAATGGCTTTGAGGGCAGTGGAAATAGAAGCAGATGTTATACTTGCCGCCAAAAACATTGACGGTGTTTATGACAAGGACCCGGGCAAAAATAAAGATGCAAAAAGGTATGACAAAATAAGCATTGACGATGTTGTGAAAAAAGAATTAGGTGTTATAGACCTTACGGCATCGATACTGCTTAAAGAAAACCGCATTCCCATGAGGATTTTCAAGCTGAATGCCGAAAACAGCATAGCAAATGCTGTAAACGAAAAATTCGACGGCACAGAAGTTACTGTCTGAATTGCTGAAATATCCAACCGATAAGGCTCAAATTAAAGAAAAATGTTCGGATATGATATAAGCAAAAAATGTAATTTTCGGCAATAAAGGCGGTTTTAGGTAAAGCCAAAATGAGAAAATGTGTATTGATTATAAGGTAAATACGGATAAATTAAAGGTATATACGGAAATTTTTAAAAGAAACGGAGAAGAAAAATGAACGAAAGACTGAAAAAATACGAAGATAAAATGAATAAAACAATTGAAAATTTAGTGTCTGAATTCGGAAGCATTCGTGCAGGCCGTGCAAATCCGAGGATTCTTGACAAGCTTATGGTAAGCTACTACGGTACTCCGACGCCCATTCAGCAGGTCGGAAATATTTCGGTGCCAGATCCTAAAACAATCATGATTTCAC
>CAVHKC010000053.1:0-7767 GCA_963636455.1 Ruthenibacterium lactatiformans | reverse complement strand
ATTCGTTTCGCACGGCAGAGCATATTTTTCAAAAAGCGAAATTATCCTATCCTTTGTTTCCCTTGTGCATATCCCTTTTGCCGCACACGCTCTTGCTATAACGGCAGTTCCTATGGCAACCGCCTGACCGTGAAGTATTTGAAAGTCATTCAACGCTTCGACCGCATGGCCTACTGAATGGCCGAGATTTAAAAGCTGCCTTTTTCCCGTGTCAAACTCATCTTCTTCAACGATATCCCTTTTCATTTTGACGCATGCGGATATTATTTCTTCATATTGCTCTTTTACAGGCTTAGCCTCTAACTTTTCAAAAAGTTCTTCGCTTCCCAAAACCGCATATTTGATTATTTCCGCACAGCCGCACCTGTATTGCTCTTCAGGCAAAGTTTCAAGGCATTTTGGATCGCAAAGCACAAGCTGCGGCTGATAAAAACAACCGACCTGATTTTTCCCGTGTTCCAAATCAACCGCCGTTTTTCCGCCGACAGAAGAATCAACCATTGCAAGAAGCGATGTCGGGACTTGTATATATTTGATCCCACGCTGATAAGTTGCCGCCGCAAATCCCGCAAGGTCGCCCACAACACCGCCTCCGAGTGCGATTATTACATCTGACCTCGTAACATGATTTTGGCACAAAAATTCCTGAACTTCACCGTAAGTCTTTAATGTCTTGGATTTTTCGCCTGCCGGAAAGATAAATTCAAGTACCTCAAGCCCCGCACCTTCGAGAGAACTTTTTGCTTCCTTTCCATATAAAGGAAAAACATTGTCATCGGATATTATGACTGCTTTTTCTTGCGAAGCCGCTCCAGCGAGGCATCGCACGGTATATTCACCTATTTGTTTTAAAATTTCTTCTTCAACGAGCACATCATATTTTCCCGATGCTTTCACATGTATCGTTGTCATCTGTTTCCATCCGCCTCTATTTTGCATTTCCTGCCTTCTTCAAGAAGTTTTTTCAGTTTATCTTTGTCCGCATTTTCAACCGCTGTTTTATATTCTTTGAGATTTTCGATAATGCAGTCGATTTCATTTGCCAAATTGTCTTTGTTTTCAAGGAAAAGCTGCGCCCACATCTCCGGTTCCAGTTTTGCAACCCTTGTCATGTCCTTGTAGCTTCCTGCCGAAAATCCCCTTTGATGCTTTGCCGTCGGACTTTTGATATAAGCACTTGAAACAACATGCGCAAGCTGCGATGTGAACGCTATCACCTCGTCATGCTCTTCGGGAGTTGTCACCGAAATTGTTCCAAACCCCGCTGCCGAAAGCAGATCTTTTATGTGCGCAAGCAGCTCTATATCATCTCTGTCTTTGGGCGTGATAACCATCGGTGCGCCTTCAAGCATATCTGCCGAAGAATATTTGAAGCCCGAATTGTGCGTTCCTGCCATCGGATGACCGCCTGCATATATAAAGCCGTACTTATCGGCAATTTCAAATGCCTTTTCGCAAATATCCCGCTTTGTTCCGCAGCTGTCAATGACAACCGTTTCTTTTCCGATATAAGGTCCGTTTTCTTCAAGCCATTCAACCGCCTGCTTCGGATAGATGCAGACAAGGATAATATCGCATTCTGCCAGATTTTCTTTTGTCAGCTCATCGTCCACCGTTCCGCTTATTTTCGCAAAATCCGTGACATTTTTGTTTATGTCATACGCAAGAACCCTGTCTTTTTTTTCATGATAAGCCTTTGCAAAAGAGCCACCT
Source organism: Ruthenibacterium lactatiformans (assembly GCA_963636455.1). Lineage (GTDB taxonomy): Bacteria > Bacillota > Clostridia > Lachnospirales > Lachnospiraceae > RGIG5612. Next base: position 6,054 of record CAVHKC010000053.1, on the reverse strand, counting down.
ATAAGTCCGAGTCCCACAATTCCCGCTGTCATTTTCTGCCTCCATGTTTGTTTAATGCATTCTATATAATTTCCGCCTGCTTCTGCCGTTCCTTTTTTCAATTTATACAGGCTCAGTCACTTTTTGATTTTTTCGGCTTACTTTACTGCTTCCCTTACAGCCTTTACCTTCTTTGCAACTTCCGCAAACTCTTCGGGCTTCAACGACTGTGCACCGTCGCAAAGCGCATGAATGGGGTCGTTATGCACCTCGATAATAAGTCCGTCTGCTCCGCAGGCTGCTGCCGCCAGTGCCATGGGCGGAACAAGTCTTGAAATTCCAGTTGCATGCGAAGGGTCCACGATAACCGGAAGGTGCGTCAGTTCATGAAGCATAGGAACCGCCGACAAGTCCAAAGTGTTTCTGGTGTAATCGCTGTATGTTCTTATGCCTCTTTCGCAAAGTATTACCTTGTCATTTCCGCTTGCCATGATATATTCTGCGCTCATAAGCAGCTCTTTGAGTGTATTTGCAAGACCTCTTTTGAGAAGTATCGGCTTATCAACCTTTCCCAGCTCTCTGAGCAAATCGAAATTCTGCATATTTCTTGCACCGACCTGAAGCACATCGATGTCGTCAAAAAGCGGAAGATCCGTAATGCTCATGATTTCCGTAACAATCTGAAGGCCTGTCTCGGCTCTTGCGATTTTCAAAAGCTCAAGGCCTTTGTCCTTAAGGCCCGAAAAATCATAAGGCGATGTCCTCGGTTTGAATGCGCCGCCTCTGAGCAAATTTGCGCCCGCTGCCTTCACAGCCTTTGCAACTTCCACAATTTGATCTTCGGTTTCAACCGAACATGGCCCTGCAATCATGCAGAAATTTCCGCCGCCGATTTTGACATCCCCGACTTCAACAATCATATCATCCGGATGAAACTTCCTGTTGCAGCATTTGAAGGATTCCGTCACACGCTTCACCGAATCCACGATTTCAAGACTTTCCACAAGATCCATGTCAACCCTTGATGTATCGCCGATCAATCCCAAAACGCACTGATATTCGCCCTCCGAAATATGTATATCCAACCCGAGATTTTTAAGCCAGTTAACGAGCTGTTCGCTTTTTTCTTTTTTTACGCCCGGTTTAAGTACCACTATCATTTTTCATTTCCTCCGTATTTTCATGCAGTGATTTGCGATTTTATATTATCTCCGTATAGCTTCCGAGATATGTGAATTCTTCGCACATTTCGGGAAGTTTATCCATAAGCTTCAAAAATCCTTCCGAATAGACAGGTGTGTCCAAATCAAAATAGAACATGAACTCAAAGTTCTTCCCGGGAAGCGGACGGCTTTCAAGTTTATTGAGATTGATTTCCTGCTCATAAAAAGCACCGAGCAGATGATAAAGCGCACCCGGCTTGTGCGGCAGGATTGTCATAAGGCTTGTTCTGTCTGCGCCCGGATAGATTTCAGTTTTTTTCGAAATGCATATAAATCTTGTGTAATTGTTGTCGGAATCCTGTATCTCTTTTGCAAGGCATGTAAGACCGTAAAGCTTTGCGCAGTCTGCCGAAGCTATTGCCGCAGCGCTTGCATCTTTTGATTCTGCAAGCATTCTTGCTGCCTCTGCAGTATTTTCGCACGGGATTGTTTTTACATCCTTAAGCTCCTGAAGAAGGTCGCTGCACTGCGAAAGTGCCTGCTGATGTGAATATATGACTTTTATGTCGGAAAGCTTGGTTCCTTTGTTTACAAGAAGGCTGTGAGCCACTCTTAACCTTGTGCTTCTTACTATTTTGAATTCATGTGACAGCATGCGGTCATAAACGGCATTTACCGAACCTGCAGTACTGTTTTCTACGGGCACAATGCCATATTCGCACAGTCCTTTGTCAACCGCTGCAAAAACCGATTCGAATGTTGAAAAATAAACTATTTCCGGATGCTTGAAAATTCTTTCGCACGCCGTTTGTGAAAATGCACCTTCCGTTCCCTGGCAGGCAACCACTGCTTTTTCGCTGAAAAGTTCCGGCGTATTTTTGATGGCATCTCTGATTTCGTCAGAAAGCTTGTGCTTGCAGGCTTTTTCGCCTTCATTGCCGTTTTTCTCGGCTTCTGCAACGATTTTTTCGATTCGGTTTTTCTTTGATAATTCTGTCATTGTTTTTCTCCATTTTCTTTTGTTATTGTAGTATCTGCTTTTTTACATAAGTCAGCTGCTCCGTGCCTTTGGGCTTTGTGCTCATTTTGCCACATCAATATGTATAACGCTTTGCGTTATGATGTGCGCAAAAGCATTTTTTTGCGTTCGGACGCTTAGCTCATTGCTTCGCATATAACAAAACCGCCGCATGTTTGTAATCATGCAGCGGTGTTAATAACTTAATTGATTTATTTTTGCGTGCAGATTACAATACTATGTCGTCATAGTAAAAATAAAAGTATTCTGCTGCAAAAAAGTTGTTTCTCATTATTTTCTTTCCTGAAAAAATTCTCTTACAAAATCTGTAACTTTTGCAAGTCTACCACCATGTTTTTAAGAAGTCAACAGCAAGTTTCTTTTTTTGCTTGACATGGTTTCCTTTAACTCTTAATTTTCTTCAAGTAATATTCTGTCGTTGTCCAAATCATGTCCGGCTATGCGGCTGAAGGCTTCAAGCAAATCATTCTTGGTAAGCCCCTTCCTTTTTTCGCCTTCCACATCAAAAACAATTCGGCCGGAATCCATCATAAGCGTGCGGTTTCCGCTGCTTAAGGCAGATTCCATATTATGGGTGATCATCATGCATGTAAGCTTGTTTTCATTCACAATCTGATCCGTAAGATTCAAAACCTTTTCCGCCGTTGCCGGATCAAGCGCAGCCGTATGCTCATCAAGCAGAAGAATTTTCGGTGCATTGAAGGTTGCCATCAGAAGCGTCAAAGCCTGCCTTTGGCCGCCGGATAAAAGGCCCACCGGCTGCTTCATGCGGTTTTCAAGGCCCATGTCAAGGCACGCAAGCCTTTCACGAAAGGCGTCACGGTCCTTTTTTGTGATACCCTTAAGCCAGCCCTTTCCGCCCTTTGCAAGGAAGAGATTTTCCTCAATGGTCATGCCAGGAGCACTGCCGTGCATGGGATCTTGGAAAAGACGCCCTATGTACTTTGCTCTTTTGTAATCGGGCACAAGTGTGATATCCTCGCCGTCTAACGTGATTGTGCCCTCATCTGTTATGTAATAGCCCGAAATCATATTGAAAAGCGTAGATTTTCCGGCTCCGTTCGAACCGATTATGGTGATGAAATCACCGTCCTTCACCAAGAGGTTCAAATGGTTGAGGGCTTTTCTTTCATCAACGGTTCCCGCATTGAAAGTTTTGGATATATTCGAAAGCTCAAGCATCAGTGCATCCTCCTTCTTATTTCCATTTTTCTCTTGATCATAGGCATCTGTGACTTAAGATACGGTCCGAAAATGGCAATAATAACAATCACGGAAGAAACCAATTTCAGCATGGACGCCGGCATGTGGAAACGCAGGGCGATTGTATAGACCAATCGGAAAACAAACGAACCGAGAACAACACCCACGGCTCTTGTTGCAATGCTTCCCTTGCCCATGAATGCGCCTCCGATAAGAAGCGACGCCAGTGCAATCGTGACCATGCCCGTGCCGATATCGATATTGACCGATTTTTGATATTGTGCCAGAAGGCAGCCCGAAAGAGCTGTAAACGCATTTGCTATGCAAAGCCCGATGATAGTCATGATGACGGGGTTTATTGATGAAGAACGCGTCATGTCCGGATTGTTTCCTGTTGCACGAATGCAAAGCCCAAGCCTTGTCCGCAAAAAGAAGGACAAGAATATAACTCCCACAGCCACAAAAAGGCAGATTACAATCAGATTTGTGAGCTGTCCGTTCAGGATTTTACCGAAAATTGCCTGCGCCTGAGTGAAAATGGTTTCAGTTTTATTCATATTCAGCAGGGAAGAATTTCCCATGACCGCAATATTTATGGAATAAAGCCCGGTGTTTACGATGATTCCTGCAAGAAGCGAGTCTATTCCCATCTTTGTCTGAAGGAAAGCCGTGATGAAGCCGGACAAGATTCCGGCACCCATTGCCGCAAGAATCGCCAAATACGGGTGCCCCGAAATTGCCACTGCCGCGCCCACGGCTGCTCCGAAAGTGAAACAGCCGTCGGTTGAAAGGTCGCAGACATTTAACATCGAATAGCTGAGGAACAATGCCAAAACAGTCAGAGAGCTGATGAGCCCGAGTTCCAATGTAGTTTGAAGTAAGCCAAGAATTGTCTGTAAATCCATGTTCAGCCCCCTAATACAAAGTTCCTGTTAATTAAAGCTTTCTGCTGTTGTGATTTCGGCAAACTTTGTGCAGTACGGCTCGAAGGCTTTCTTGATTGTTTCCAAATCATAGCCCAATTTTGCGCAAATTTCCGTATTCACTGTAGCTGTGCCGTTATCAAAGGTCTTAACAGGTGTTTCGGCAGGTGATGCACCATTCACCAAAATATCGTAAATTGTGTTGGCTGTTTCAACACCGAGGTTTGCATAATCAACACCATAGCCCAAAAATGCTCCGTTAAGTGCGAATGAGTCTGCACCTGTGTAATGAGAGATTCCTGCGTCTGCAAGTTCTTCATAGATGGAAAGTTCTGCCGTCATGATTGTGTTGTCGGACGGTGTAAATACCGCATCCACTCCGTCTGCAATCATAGAAGAAACAGCAAGCTGAACCTCCGAAACATTCGTGCCTGTGTATTCGCTGTATTTTACGCCCTTTTTGTCGAGATATTCTTTGGCTTCCGCAATTGCACTTGCCGAAGAATCCTGGCTCATGTCGTAAAGAAGTGCGATTTTTGACGCATCCGGATCTGCCGCAAAGATAAGATTCATGATTGCGTTTGTGTCAAGATAATCAGATGTTCCTGTTATGTTTTTGCCCGGTTTTTCAAGCGAATCAACTATTCCGCATGATATCGGATCGGAGACTGCCGCAAAAACCACGGGTGTACCGCTTGTTTCGGTAGCCGACTGCATTGCCATTGCAACAGGCGTTGCAACGCCAACCATGAGGTCAACATTATCTGCCTCGAAGTTTGAAATAATCTGATTCATGACATTTGAATCGCCGTTGCAGTTGTCATAAGAAATTTTGAAATCCACATTATTTTCTTTGCCAAGTGTTTCCAGCTGATTTTGAATGTTTTCAACAATCTGATTTAATGACGCATCGTCAACATAATTGCAGATACCAACCTCGTATGTTGCACCGGCTGCTTCGGCAGAGGTTGTCTCCGTGTTGTTTGATGTTCCGCCGCACGCAGTCATTGTGAATGCGGCGCATCCTGCAAGTGCCAGTCCTAAAATTCCCTTAAAACTCTTCTTCATTTTTTTAATCCTCCGATTTTTTTAAATTGCGTCGGATCCGTTTTGTGAATTTCGGTTGACTTCCTGTTTTAACCTTATGCAGCTTGTGAAAATTTTCACTTTCTTGATTTTCTCATGCTGCATCTGCGGCCGCAAAAGTTAAAAAAACCCAGCATTCTTAATAAAAGAATGCTGGGACAGGTAATCTTTTCCTGCGGTGCCACCCGGCTTGATGTAATTCATCCACTCAACGCATACCAACATATGCTGTGCTTTTTTTACGAAGGCAACTTACTCCGTCTTACATACTGGGATCGAATCCGATCTGTTCCGCTCGCCCTCGGAAGTCCATTCGGTCAAAATTCATCTGCCGGCTCTCAGCTTTCCCGGCTCTCTGTGAAGACTCTGTAATGACTTACTCACTCTTCCTCATCGGTTTACAAAGTTATATCATTTCAATTTACTAAAATTGCACTAAAATTTTTCTGATTTGTGAAAAATTTTTGTGCGATTTGAAGTTTTTTGCCCGATTTTGGCTGCTGCAAAATTATTTTAATTTCTGTTCGAGCCCACAGAATATTCGGCTCACATTTTCTGCATTTGCCGTAAAATATCTGCACAAAAGGCCTGTTTCCTGCCGCCATCTGCGCACATTTTTGTCAATGGGAATCACGCCGCAGAAAATATCACGGCATATAAA